>CANRER010000115.1 GCA_947629615.1 uncultured Clostridia bacterium
TAGAAACCTACCATATGGCCGAAACCTCCGCGTGCGAGCTTGTGGAGCTTGGCGTGAGGTACAACAAAAATCCGCTGCCCGAGGTCGAGATCGTCGATATGCGCAAGGAGCTTGCCGAGGGCAACCGCTCCGTACTCAGCCGCCGCCTCGTCGCTGAGCTGAGCGAAAACCTCAACAGGAGCGAGCAGAGCATACTGCTGCTCAATCGGCGCGGCTATTCCACCTTTGTTTCGTGCCGAAGCTGCGGCTATGTGTTCACCTGCCCGAATTGCAGCGTGTCGATGACGTATCATCTCACCGGCCACAGCATGGTCTGCCACCTTTGCGGGCGCACGGCTCCGCCGCCGTCTGTATGCCCGAACTGCGGCAGCGCGAACGTCAAGGACTTCGGCAAGGGTACGCAAAAGGCCGAGGCACAGCTTAACGACGTTTTCCCCGACGCTTCGGTCATTCGCATGGATATGGACACCACCTCGGGCAAGCGCGCCCACGAAAAAATCGTCGAAAGCTTCCGCCGCCGCGACGCCGATATTCTGCTCGGCACGCAGATGGTAGCGAAGGGGCTGGACTTTGAAAACGTGACGCTCGTCGGCGTGCTTTCGGCGGATTTGTCGCTCAACATGAACGATTTCCGCGCAGCAGAGCGCACCTTTAACCTAATAACGCAGGTCTGCGGCAGGGCGGGCAGAGCCGAAAGGCCGGGCCGCGCCATAGTGCAGACCTATTCGCCCGACAATTCCACCATACAGCTTGCGGCGAAGCAGGACTATAAGGCCTTTTACCGCGAGGAAATCGCCTATCGCCGCATCTTCATGTACCCTCCGTTTTGCAAGCTTGTGAACATCGTTTTCAGCTCGTCCGACGAGGGACGGGCCGCCGACGCGGCGGCCGACGCGTTTAACGAGATAAAGACGGCCATCGCCCGCGACGGGCTTCACGCCGCGGTATACGGCGGGGGAGAGGCTCCGATAGCGAAAATACAGGGCCGCCGCCGCTACAGGGTGTGGATGAAGTGCGCCGCTCTCGCCGAGGTTATGCCGCTGCTTAACCGACTGGCGCGAAAAAGCCGCGCCGGAGGCTCGGATTTGAGCGTGGCGATAGATATTAACCCAAACAGCATGAATTAGGAAAGGATTGAACGATTTGGCATACAGAAAAATCAGGGAGATAGGCGACCCCTGCCTAAAGAAAAAGTGCCGCCCGGTGACGGAGTTCGACGAAAGGCTCCACGCCCTGCTCGACGACATGAAGGAAACGCTTCGCATGGCCGAGGGCGCGGGCCTCGCCGCCCCGCAGGTGGGCATATTGAAGCGGGCCATAGTCGTCAATCTCGGCGACAATAAAATGCTTGAGCTTGTGAACCCCACGATAATCAAAACCGAGGGCAGCTCCATAGAGGCGGAGGGCTGCCTGAGCGTGCCGGGCAAGGCCGGCGAGGTCGAACGCCCCACAAAGGTGACGGTTATCGCCTACGACCGTTTCGGCAAGCGGTTTGAATACACGGGCGAGGGCATCAACGCCCGCTGCCTGTGCCACGAGTGCGACCATCTCGACGGCATACTTTATGTGGAAAAGGTAATCCGCTTTGTGGACGTTGAGGAGTGAGCCGATGAGGATTTTGTTCATGGGTACGCCGGATTTCGCCCGCGTCTGCCTCGAGGCTCTGGTTGAGAACGGCGAAAATGAGATTGTCGGCGTAATATCCCAGCCCGACAAGCCCAGCGGCAGGCACATGGAGCTTCGACCGACCCCGGTTAAGGAGTACGCCCTCGCAAAGGGGCTGAAGGTTTTTCAGCCCGAAACCTTGAAAGACAACGCCATTATGCCGCTTTTGCGCGAGCTTGCGCCCGAGCTTATCGTTGTGGTTGCCTACGGCAGGATACTGCCGGAGTATGTTCTTGTCTTCCCGAAATACCGCTGCGTAAACATTCACGCCTCGTTGCTGCCGCGCTTTCGCGGGGCCGCGCCCATACAGCGGGCCGTCATGGCGGGCGACAGCGTGACCTCGATGTACATGGAAAAGGGGCTTGACGTTGGCGACATGATTATCCGCGAGGAGGTGCCGATAGCCCCGACCGAAACCGCGGGCGAGCTGCACGACGCGCTTGCCGCCGCGGGCGGCAGGGTGCTGCTAAAGACGATTGAGCGGTTTAAGAACGGCGATTTTTCCGCCGAAAAGCAGGACAATTCGCTCGCCTGCTACGCCGCGATGCTGACGAAGGCCGAGGGCGAAATAGACTGGTCCTTGCCCGCCGCCGAGATTATGAACCGCGTTCGCGGCCTCAATCCGTGGCCGATGGCCTTCACCTTCCTCGGCGGCAAGCGAATAGTCGTCGAGGCCGTTTTCCCCGCGGAAGGGAGCGGCAAGCCCGGAACGGCGCTTCGCGCCGACGAAGGGGGCCTTGTTGTGGCCTGCGGCGAGGGCGCGCTCTTGATAAAGGAATTTAAGCCCGAGGGAAAGAAAAAAATGCCTGTTTCCGAGTACCTAAAAGGGCATAAAATAGAGGCGGGCATAAGCCTTGGCAGATGACAGCGCAAATATGGAGGTAATGGAAAATGTATTTTATGCTTGTTATAATAGCCGCGATTTTTTCGATGTGGGCAAGCGCGAAGGTCAATTCTACCTTTAAGCGCTACTCCGCCGTTTCGACGCGGCGCGGACTTACCGCGTCGCAGGCCGCCAGAATGATATTGGACGAAAACGGCCTGCAAAACGTGCGTATTGAGCCTGTTTCCGGCAGCTTGACCGACCATTACGACCCCCGCTCGAACGTTATCCGTCTGTCCGACACCGTTCGCGACTCCTCGTCCGTGGCGGCGGTCGGCGTTGCTGCCCACGAGGCCGGCCACGCAGTGCAGTACGCCAAAAACTACCTGCCCATCAAGCTGCGCAACGCCATTGTTCCGGCGGCGAATATCGGCTGCCGCTTCGGCCCGTACCTTATAATCCTCGGCATCACGCTTTACGCCTTTGGCAGAGTGAGCAGCGTGATTATGAATATCGGCCTGATTTTTTTCGCGGCCAGCGTGCTGTTCCAAATAGTGACGCTTCCCGTGGAGCTGAACGCCTCGGGCCGCGCGATAAGCATACTCGGCGGCAGCGGCTACCTCGACAGCGACGAGATACCGATGGTGAAAAGCGTGCTTGGCAGCGCCGCGATGACTTACGTTGCGGCGGCGGCGGTTTCGGTCGCGAATTTGCTTCGTTTTTTGGCCATAGCCAACAGCGGCAGAAGAAGGGATTGACATGGCTCTCTCGAAGCCGCGCGAAACCGCGCTTAAGGTACTCGTCAGCGTCGAAAAAAATGGGGCATATCTAAACCTCGCCCTCGAAAACGCCCTCGCCGCCGCCGGCATGGACAGCCGCGACGCGGCCCTCGCGTCGAGCCTCGCGCTCGGCGTGGAGCGCAACAGGGGTTATATAGATCACATTATTTCGTCGCTTTCGACGGTGAGGCTGAAAAAGCTTTCCGTTTATATTTTGAATATCCTGCGTATCGGCGTTTTCAGCCTGCGCTTTATGGATAAAATACCCGCCGGCGCAACGGTGAACGAATGTGTCAACCTTGCGCGGCGTTACGGCCATGCCTCGTCGGTGGCCTATGTGAACGCGCTTCTGCGCAGGGCGGCCGAGGGGGGCGACTTCCTTAGCGGCCTGACGGGGGCGGAGCTGATGGCGGCGAAGTATTCATTGCCCCTATGGCTTGCCGAAAAGTGGCTGCGCGAGCAGCCCGAGCCCGAGGCTCTTTTCGCCGCGATGAACTCCGAACCCGAAACCTACTGCCGCCTTAACGCGGCGGAGCCGCCGGAGGGCTTCGAGCGAACCGACGTCAGCCCCTATACGCTGCTGTGGCGGGGGAAGGGCTCAGTGACGGCGAGCGAGGCCTACAAAAACGGCCTCGTCACCGTTCAGGACAGCGCGTCGCAGCTATGCGTGCTTGCGCTGGACGTTAAAAAGGGAGCCGAAACGCTTGACCTTTGCGCCGCCCCGGGCGGCAAGGCCGTGTTCGCGGCCTTCCTTGGCGGGCGGGTGACAGCCCTTGACCTTCACGAGCACCGCGTGGAGCTGATAAAATCCAACGCCGCGAGGCTCGGCATGAGCCTTGAGGCAGGGATCGGCGACGCCCTTGTCTTTGACCCGAAGCTTGAGAGCGCCTTTGACCGCGTCCTTGCCGACGTGCCCTGCTCGGGCCTTGGCATAATACGCCGACGCCCTGACATAAAATGGACTAAGACCGAGGAGGACAGCTCCTCCCTCGCCGAGGTGCAGCAGGGCATACTTAACAACGCCGCGCGTTACGTAAAGTCCGGCGGCAGGCTGCTTTATTCCACCTGCACCATTAGCCGTGCGGAAAACGAGGGAATTGCGAAGTGGTTCCTTAAAAAGCACACGGATTTTGTTCCCGCCCCATTAGGCATAAAATATGCGGGCGAGGCATCCGAACTCCAGCTCCGGCCTGACAGGCACCCAACCGACGGCTTTTTCATGGCCGCTTTTGAGCGGAGGAAATGATATGATAAACTTAGCCGACCTTACTTATGACGAACTCGCGGATTACGTTAAGTCCATCGGCGAAAGCGCATTCCGCGCCGGACAGATATTCAGGCGGATAGCCGCCGGAGCGGAGTGCCTTGACGAATGTACCGAGCTCAGCAAGGCTTTGCGGGAGAGGCTTTCCTCGGAGGCGGAGATACGCCTCCCCCAAATCAGGCGGAAGCTTGTTTCGGAGATAGACGGCACGGTGAAGTACCTTTTTACCCTCGCCGACGGCAATATAATAGAGGGCGTGCTGATGAAGTATACCTACGGCAACACCCAATGCGTGTCCACGCAGGTCGGTTGCCGCATGGGCTGTAAATTCTGCGCCTCGACCCTCGGCGGGCTCGTCAGAAATCTGACCGCGGGCGAGATGTGCGCCGAGGTCTTAAAGGTCAACGCGCTCGCGGGCGG
>CANRER010000116.1 GCA_947629615.1 uncultured Clostridia bacterium
AGTTCATGTTAGGCTTCCTTTACTCGAAAATATCGCCGAGGTCGTTAAGCCCGGTACGGGTGGTGACAACGATTACGGTGTCGCCGTTCTTTATCATGTCGCGCCCGCGCGGGGCCGTCGCCTTTTTGCCGCGGATTATCGAGCATATGAGTATGTTCGGCTTAAGGTGCAGATCCATCAGCGGAACGTTCAAATACGCGCCCTTGGCCGAAGCCGACACCTTAAACTCCAGTGCCTCAACGCGGTCGTCCATCATGCGATAAAGCGTTTCGACGTTGCTGCCCATAGAGTTTTGCATGGAGCGCACGTAGCTGCTGATGAGCTGAGAGGTTATGCGCTTGGGACAGATGACCGTGCCGATAGGCAGCTCGCGGACGACCTCCTCGAAGGCGATTTTGCTTATCTTGGTTATGCGCTTGGCCTGCGAAACCTTGTTGGCGTAAAGGGAAAGCAGGATATTTTCCTCGTCGATGCCGGTGAGCGAAACCAGCGCGTCGGCCCCGGTGAGGCCCTCCTCCATCAGAAGCTGCTGGTCGGAGGCGTCGCCGTTGATTATCATGGCCTCGGGCAGGAGCAGGCTCAGCTCCTCGCAGCGTTGGCGGCTTATTTCAAGTATTTTGACGTGAACCCCGGCGTGAACGAGCATATTCGCCAGATAGTACGAAATGTTGCCGCCGCCGGCTATTATGACGTTCTTTATGGGCTTCGTTTTGATGCCTATGCGGTTCAGCGTGGCGCGAAGCTCGTTGTTCGGCAGCACCATTGATATTCTGTCGCCGGACTTAAGGCACGTTTCGCCGTTGGGGATTATAACGTCATCGCCGCTTTCAAGTATACATATAAGAAGCTGAAGGCCGGTTTTCTTCTCGACCTCGCTCAGCTTCAGTCCGTCGAGCGGCGAGCCTGCCGGTATTTCGAGCCGGAGCAAATTCACCCGCCCCTTGGCGAAGCTGTCCACATCCAGCGCGGACGGCACCTGAATAAGGCGGTATATATTCGCCGCGGCGGCTATCTCGGGATTTATGGCCATTGAAAGGCCAAGCTCCTCTTTGATGAAGTCGATTTCGTTATAGTATTCGGGGTCGCGGACGCGGGCTATAGTGTGGCAGTCGCCGGCCTTTTTCGCGATAAGGCAGCTCAAAAGGTTGGTTTCGTCGGCGTCGGTCACGGCGACGAGCAGGTCGGCGGCCTCTATGCCGGCCTCGAGCTGAGTGTGATAGCTAGTTCCGTTGCCGACTATGCCCTGTATATCCAACGCGGAAACGGCCGCGTCCACATGGGCGGCGTTCGTATCGATGAGGGTTATCTCGTGTTCCTCGCTGCCAAGCTGCGCGGCCAGCGTAATGCCTACCTTGCCGCCGCCGACTATGATGATGTTCATGCAAAATCACCCTTTATAAAGGTTTGTTCTCATATTATATTATTTTACCACAGGAGCAGATAAAATGCAAGAAAAATCCGCGCCGCGCCCGTGCGCGCAAAAAGGAGCGCCGGTGCGCTCCTTGGGCTTTACTTACCGTCAGCTTGTTCCGACTGAGCGGCCTGATGCTCGCCGTAGCCGTAGCCATAACCATAGCCGTAACCGTAGCCATAGCCGTGACCGTAGCCATATTTGCCGCCATACTTGCTGTAACGCTTATATTTATAGCTTTCGCCGTCGCTTTCCATACCGTTGAGTATGCCGCCGAGAATTTTGGCGTTGGCCAGCATAAGCTGCTCCACCGCCGCCGAAACGGCGTTGCGGTCGGTGCGGTTATAGTGCGCGAGCAAAATCACGCCCGAGCAGTACCGCGTGAGAACGGCTGTATCGGTAACGGCCAAAACCGGCGGAGTGTCGAGAAAAACATAGTCGTACTGCTCGCCGAGGGTATCTATCAGCTTTTTCATGCGCTCGGAATCGAGCAGCTCGGAGGGGTTCGGCGGTATGTCGCCCGCCGTGATGATGTCCAGATTAGGGCGGACGTTTTTCCGTATAACTTCCTCAAGGCTGTTCATTCTGACGAGCATATTCGTCAGCCCGGGCTTGAGGGGAACGTCCATAAGATTGGCGTTGTTCGTTTCGGCAAAGGAGATGGCCGTGTTGATACAGGTGGTGCTTTTGCCCTCGCCGGCGAGCGAGCTTGTTATGATTATCTTATTGCTGCCCTCGTCGGGGAGGGAGAAAAGGATATTTGTTCTGAACGCCTTATACGCCTCGCGAACCTGAAAGCCGGTCTTATCGTTCAGAATGAACTTGCGCTTATCCTCGACGGACATGGAGTCCCCGGGATTGCTTCCCTTGCGGCTCTTTTTCAGAAACGGAAGCTTTATGGCGGTTTTTTTCTTTCTATTCTCACTCATATCAGTTGTCACCTCGTCAAGCTTTTTCAGACTTAGCGTCCCGGCTCCCGTAGCCGTAGCCATAGCCGTGGCCGCCGTGCGTTTCGGCCATATTGGGTATCACGCCGAGAATGGGGGCGCTCAGCACCTTGGAAAAGTCCTCGCTCTTTTTTATCCTGACGTCAACGAAGCTGCGGACGACCACATACACGCCGCAGATAAAGGCGCCGACCAAGCCGCCGATAAGGGTGTTGCGGCGGTCGCTGGGGTAGGATTTCTGCTCGGGCACGCGGGCGCTGTCGATTATGCTGGCGGTCGTACCCTCGACATACTTGGATATTTCAAGGGTGCTGACCTCGGCTACCGCGTTTGCGATGTCGGCCACGTAGAACTGATCCTCGCCCTCAACGGTTATCGTGAACACGCCCGTCTGCTCGCTCGAACCCGTGGATACCATAGAAAGCAGCTCGTCGGGGGTGTAGCCCTTTATTCCCTTTTCCTCAATGGCGCGGCGCATGGCCGTTTTTGTCTTGGCTATGGCCTCGTATGTCGGCACGAGGCGCGCCGACGCGTTCAACGCCGAGGTGTTTATCTCGTTCTGATACGAAACCGTCTTTTGGTTATTGACGTAAAGCACGGCTGTCGCGCTGTAAAGCGGGGTCATGAGAAAGCTGCTGACGGCGTAGCCTATAGCCGCGCCGAGCATGGCGAAGGCCGCTATCCATAAAAGCTTGCCGCGAACGACTTCAAAAAGCTCAAAAAGGTCAACGGTTTTTTCTTCTTTTTCTTGAATTTCCTGTTCTTCCGACTGCATTTTCTCACCGTCCCGAATGAATACTCTGTCGAATACTTTATCACATAATTGATTTTTTGTCAATAGATTGCCGCCAGTTTTTTATTTTTTTGCCTACTCCAGCATATTCATCACTATGCCCGTGACGAGCTTGGGGTAAAAATATGTGGACTTTTGTGGCATTTTCCCGTTCACGAGGGAAATTGCCTTTATCTGGGAAACCTTCACGCCGTTGAGCAGAAAAACGCAGTCGGCCTCTCCCCCGTCAACCGCGGCGAAGGCTTCGTCGGCCGAGCGGGTGTAGGCCAGATTTATCTGCTTTGTCATATTTTCAAGGTCTATCCCCATAAGCTTATCCAGAACGAGCGTGTGCAGCACGCTGACGTCGAGCGCGCGGTACTCGGCCGGCTTGTCGGGCAGCGCGGCCTCCATCGCCGACGGGTCGCTCAGCACGAAAAGGCGGCAGCCGCCCTTACAGTACATTACAAAGGCGTTTTCGCCGCTGTGGAGTTCAAGGATTTCCTCGGCGTTTTCCTTGGGTATGTCGGTAACGGAGAAGCTCTCCGAGGCCTCCGCCGCGATTTTGTCGGCGTCAAAGCCCTTAAGCCCGCGGACTATCCTGTGCGTCGGCAGCATCGCCAGCCCGGGGGAGCTCATGTCCACAAGGAACATCATGCAGTATTTCCACAGCTCGCCCGCCGCGCCGCGCTCCTCCATATAGCGCTTGTAATTAAGCGCAGTTTCGTAGCGGTGGTGGCCGTCGGCGATAAAGAGCTGCTTATCCGCGAAAAGGCGGCTTATTTCGGCGTTCGCGGCGGAGTCCTTAACCACCCACAGACTTTGGCGCAGGCCGTCAAAGGCGACAAAGCTTTCGTCCGGCTCGCGGGCGGAAAGACTGTCGATAAGGCGGGGCAGGGCCCCCTCCTCGTCGTTATAAAGCGAGTATATCTGGCTGAAATTACAGCCCGTGGCCTTCATCAGCTCGAAGCGGTCGGCCTTGGCCTTTGAAAGCGTTTCCTCGTGCGGGAGCACCTTTTTCTCGGAAAACTCACTCAGCTCCACAATACCTATTATGCCCTTAAGCGAGCGTTCCTTTCCCTTGTGGGTGAATATTTCTTCATATATATAGAAGGCGTCGGCGTCCTCGCGGCGCAGCGCGCCCTCGTCAAGCTGGCGGCGGAGGTCGGCGGCGGCGCGGGTGTAGCGGTTGTCGGAGGGGGTGTCGCCGTCGAAGGCGAGGCCGTACTCGAGGCGGATAACGTTGTTTTTATCCCTCTCGTAAAAGCCGCGCTGCTCCTCGGGGGAGATTATGTCGTAGGGAGGCGTAGTGACGGCGGCAAGGTCGCCTGTGGGGCGCAGACCCCGGAAGGGAAGCACCTTTGTCATAAAATCAGTCCTTTCAGATTTTGGGTCGGTAATAATTATATACCGCCGCGGCGTAAAAATCAACCCCAAATTCGTCGCCCACGCGCAAAAAAGTGTTGATTTATGAAAAAAAGTATGCTATAATTAAAATGTATATTTGTAAAACGTATGTCACAAAAAGAACAACACACATAAAGGAAAGGGAGAATGCAAAATGCCAAAGCTGACCTTTCGGGGCGGCGTTCACCCGAACGACCAAAAGGAGCCTACCCGCTACAAAAGCATACGCGAGCTTGAGGTTCCCGAGGTTTTGGTGTTCCCGCTGTCCCAGCACATAGGCGCTCCGGCAAAGCCGCTCGTCAAAAAGGGCGACAGGGTACTTAAAGGAATGAAGATTGCCGACAGCGACGCCTTCGTTTCGGCCCCGATACACTCGTCG
>CANRER010000117.1 GCA_947629615.1 uncultured Clostridia bacterium
GCTCACCTTTGACGACGGCTACGAGGACAACTATACCGAGGTGTTCCCGCTGCTGAAAAAATACGGCTGCAAGGCCACGATATTCATGATAACCCGCCTTATCGGCAAGGAGGGCTATCTTTCCGCCGACCAGATACGCGAGATGACCGCCAGCGGGCTGGTGAGCGTGCAGTCGCACACGGTGTCGCACGAGCCGCTGGCCCTCGGCGACAAGGAGTTCGAGGACGTGGACGACGAATTTCGGTGCAGCAAAATCGCGCTTCAGGCCATCACCGGGCAAAGGGTGAACGCGGTTTCCGTGCCGAACGGCAGCTACGACTCGGTAGTGCTGGACATAGCGAAGGGCTATTACGATGTGATTTTCAGCGGCACGAGCTTCAAGCTATATGACTATAACACGCTCGACGTGCCGCGCATAGGCATATACCGCCGCCATACCCTCGGCGAGGTGAAGAATTTGACGAACCGCCGAGGTACGTATATGGTGATGAGAACTTTGCAAAAGCTTGTAGGAAGATAGGAGGGCCGTAAAAAAATGGCGCAGACCGTTCAAGGGCTTAATGGATAGATTAATACTACTTTGAGCATTATATGTTTGCTAAAAGTCTATGAATTAATGTGGAAAACCCGCTCGTAAGAGCGGGTTTTCTTATTTTTTTAGCCCTTGAACTATGAACGAAAATCACCCTCGGCGTACCTATGTACGCCGTCGGGAGTGCTTGCTCGTCGGCTAAAGCCTCCTGCGCGAGCTGATTTTCGTCCATTCTGCGCGATTTTTTCGGCCGGCCCCCGTGCGCGTCAGTTTACGGTGCGAGTTTTTTTACGTCCCTTTTTTCGTCGGCGTTATTTTGGCCCTTTCCCCCGCATATACTGGTATGCAAGGAGGGAAAACAATGCCCGACATACGCAAGCTGCTACAGGATTTTCTTTTCCGCGTTTCGGTGTGCATGGGGCTTTTGCTCCTGTGCTTCGCCATGCACAGGCTGTGGCCCGAGGGCTTTGGCGCGTTTGAGGAAAAGCTGTTTTACCGCGTGGATTTCGGCCTTGTCGCGCGCGAGCTCCGGGAGCTGGGAAGGTGCGTGCTGCCCCGGTGAAATTCAAAATACACCCGCTGGCGATTGTAACGGTCGCCTTTTTTATTTGGAACAAAGCCTATGCCAGGCTTCTCGTTTCGGCTCTGCTGCACGAGCTGGGCCACGCGCTGGCGGCTTGGCTCGTCGGCAGGCGCGGCTTGGTTTTCACGCTTACGCCGCTGGGCTTTTCGCTTTACGCCGGCGAAATGAGCGGGGTCTCGGCCTTGGCGGTATATCTCGCCGGGCCGGCGGTCAGCCTCGCCCTCGCGCCCTGGCTTTCGCCTCAAACGCTTTGGGTGCTCGTTTTTAACCTGATACCCGTGCTCCCGCTCGACGGCGGGCGCGCCGCCGCCGTGATAATGGGCGAAAAGGCCGCTCTTTCGCTCGGCTCGCTGGCCATGCTTTTTATGCTGCTGCTGTCGGCTCTGCACGACCTGCCGCCCGTGGGCCTCGTCGCGGCGCTTATTCTGCATTGGCGCTACACGGCCTCGGGCGGGTATATGAAGATACGCCGCACAGCCGACTTTTTGCGTGACCTGTATTGACTTTTTTCCGCGATTGTGATAAGATTAAGCCGATAAAACGAGTATTTGGAAAGGATAAAGGCCAATGAGCACAGTGAACATAGACCGCCTGCTTAAACGGGTGCAAAAGCCCACGCGCTACTGCGGGGGCGAGCTGAACAGCGTTGTCAAGGATCCCGCTTCCGTGAAAATACGCTACGCCTTCGCCTTCCCCGACACCTACGAGGTGGGCATGAGCCATTTGGGGATAAAAATACTTTACCACTGTCTTAACCTTCGGCCCGACGTATACTGCGAGCGGGTTTTTGCCCCGTGGATAGATATGGAGGAGGAAATGCGCCGCGAGGGCGTGGAGCTGTTCTCGATAGAAACCCGCACCCCGATAAGGGAGTTCGACTTTCTCGGCGTAACGCTCCAGTACGAGATGAGCTACACCAACATACTCAATATGCTCGACCTCGCCGGCATACCGCTGCGCTCCCGCGACCGAGGCGAGGACTGCCCCTTTGTAAACGCGGGCGGGCCCTGCGCCTATAACCCCGAGCCGCTGGCCGATATTTTCGACTTTTTCACTATGGGCGAGGGCGAGGAGGTCATCGGCGAGCTGATGGACGCCTATAACGAATGGAAGGCCGAGGGCGGCAAGCGGATAGATTACCTTAAAAAAATCGCGAAAATAGAGGGGATATACGTTCCCTACCTTTACGACGTGGAATATAACGGCGACGGCACGCTTAAATCCATGACGCCTAACTGCCCCGAGGCCAAGCCCCGCGTCAGAAAGCGCATAATCGAAAAGCTGGACGAGGTCGCTTTTCCCGACAAGTTCATCGTGCCGTTTATGGATATAGTTCACGACCGCGTAAGCCTTGAGGTGTTCCGCGGCTGCATACGCGGCTGCCGCTTCTGCCAAGCGGGCATGATATACCGCCCCGTGCGCGAAAAATCGCCCGACCGCCTTGTGCGCGACGCCGTGAGCCTTATCGGCTCCACAGGGTACGAGGAGCTGAGCCTTTCGAGCCTTTCCACAAGCGACTACACCCGTTTCGCCGAGCTGGCCGACCGCTTGCTCGAATTTACCGAAAAGGAGAAGGTCAGCCTGTCGCTGCCGTCGCTCAGGGTGGATAATTTCGGCCTCGGCCTTATGGAAAGGGTGCAAAAGGTCAGAAAAAGCGGCCTAACCTTCGCGCCCGAGGCCGGCAGCCAGCGCATGAGAAACGTCATCAACAAAAACGTCACCGAAGATGACCTCATGCACAGCGTGGGCCTCGCCTTCGACGGCGGCTGGATAACCGTCAAGCTCTATTTCATGATAGGCCTGCCCTACGAAACCGACGACGACATAGCCGGCATAGCCCGATTGGCCGAGAAGGTGGTCGAGCGGTACTACTCCTCGGAAAAGACAAACAAGCGCCGCGCCCCGTCGGTGAATATCAGCGTGGCGGGCTTCGTGCCGAAGCCGTTCACGCCCTTCCAATGGGCCGAGCAGAACAGCCCCGATACCCTCCGCCGCAAGCAGCGGCTGCTGAAGGACGAAATTCATAACCGCCATATAAAGTACAGCTACCATCAGAGCGACGTAAGCGTGCTGGAGGGAGTTTTCGCCCGAGGCGACAGGCGGCTCGGCGACGTGCTTGTCCGCGCCTTCGAGCTGGGCTGTAAGCTGGACGGTTGGAGCGAGTGCTTCGATATGGAAAAATGGCGCCGCGCCTTCCTCGACTGCGGCGTGGATATGGATTTTTACACGCGCGAGCGCGGCGCGGACGAGCTTTTCCCGTGGGATTTTGTGGACGTCGGCGTTACGAAGGAGTTCCTCGCCGCCGAAAACGAACGCGCCTCCCGCGCCGAAACCACGCCCAACTGCCGCCAAAAATGCAGTAATTGCGGGGCCGCGGCCCTGTGCGAGGGCGGCAGGTGCAGCGTCTATACCGAGGAAAGCAGCCTGAACGCCGTAAGGAAGATGAGGGAACAATGAACGATTACTGCCTTATATATGAAAAAACGGACGCCGCGAAATACATCTCGCACCTCGACTTTGTGCGGGTGATGGGCCGTATGCTGCGCCGCGCCTCGCTGCCGGCGGCGTATTCCGAGGGCTTCAACCCGCACCCGCTGATGGTTTTCGCCCTGCCGCTCCCGGTGGGCTATACCAGCGGCTGCGAGCTTATGGAGCTGCGCCTCGCGGAGGAAATCCCCGCCGCCGAGGTGGAAAGCCGCCTGCGGACGGCGGCCCCGGCGGGGATAAACGTGCTTTCGGTCAGGGAGGGCAAAAGCCGCATGAAAAGGCTGCGTTACGCCCTTTACCGCGTCACGCCCGAAAGAATGCCCGCCTCGGCGGAGGGCTTTCTCGCCCGAAGGGAGATTGTTGTCGAGAAAAAGACGAAAAGCGGCGTTAAGGATACCGACATTCGCGCCGACATAATCGGCATAAGCCTCGCGGGCGGCCATATCGACATGACGCTCAGCGCGGGCAGCGACCGAAACCTTAAGCCCGACGTGGTGATGAGGGCCATGAATAAGTATATCGACGGCTATGACAGCGGCGACTGCGAGTATCACCGCGCGGCCATATACGACGACGGCATGGAGGAAATAAAATAGGCCCGCCGCCCGCGCGGCGAAGGCAGCCGGGGCTCGCCCCGGCATTTTTTTTGTTACTTTTTTGTAAAAAGCCTTGCTTTTGCTATGGCGTTATGGTAAAATTGTCAAGGAAAAACATAACGATCCGAAAGGAGATTGATAACCGTGAATATCGAAACTCTGCGCGCCGACATGGTCGCCGCGATGAAGGCGAAGGATAAGCCCAAAAAGGACGCGGTTTCGTCCCTCGTGGCCGCCGTGAAGAAGGCCGCCATCGACGAGGGCTGCCGCGACAATATCCCCGAGGAGCTGGTAGACCGCGTAATTCTTAAAGAAATAAAAACCGTGCAGGAGCAGGTCGATACCTGCCCCGACGAAAGGGCCGAGCTTAAGGCCGAATACCGCGCGAGGCTCGAATATATCTCGGCCTACGCGCCGAAGCTCTTAAGCGCCGAGGAGATACGCGCCGTTTTGAGCGAAAAATTCGCCGAGGTACTTTCCACCAAAAACAAGGGCCTTATCATGAAAACCGTCATGGCCGAGCTGAAGGGCAAGGCCGACGGCAAGCTTATCGGCTCGGTAGTGGCCGAAATGATACAATAAGCACAGGGGGGTCGAACCCCGTGCGCCGTGCGGGGTCTATTTTCCCGTAGTCGGCGTCAAAGAACCGCTCGGAATACGACAGTATTCCGAGGAACCTTTTCCTTGCCTACGAAAAAATATCCTCCCGCA
>CANRER010000118.1 GCA_947629615.1 uncultured Clostridia bacterium
AGCTCGCAATCCTTATTTGTGCAGACGGTCACGCTGCCCTTTTTAAGATATTTACGGGTCATAATGCTGCCGCACTTGGGGCAGGGCGTTTTAAGCGGCTCGTCCCAGAGGTAAAAATCGCACTTGGGCGCGTTTTCGCAGGCGAAATACTTCTTGCCGCGCTGGCTCTTTTTTTCAACTATCCTGCCGCCGCACTTGGGGCAGGCCACGCCGGTATCCTTTAAGATAGGCTTGGCGTTGCGGCACTCGGGAAAGCCCGGGCAGGCGAGGAATTTGCCGTAGCGGCCCATTTTGATAACCATGCGGCGGCCGCATTTTTCGCATATAACGTCGGTTTCTTCATCCTTGATTTTCACCTTTTCGATAGAGGCCCGCGCGTTTTCGAGGGTCTTTTCAAAGGGGCCGTAAAAATCCGACACAACGTCCGCCCAGCCGATTTCGCCCTCCTCCACGCTGTCGAGGCGCTTTTCCATATTCGCGGTGAAATCCACGTCCACAAGGTCGCTGAAATTGGCGGCCATGAGGTCGGTCACTATAAAGCCCAGCTCGGTGGGCTTCAGCATTTTTTTCTCCCTCGTCACATAGTCGCGGCCCATGATGGTGCTTATCGTCGCAGCGTAGGTGCTGGGGCGGCCGATGCCGTTTTCCTCCATGGCCTTCGTCAGCGAGGCCTCGGTATAGCGGGCGGGCGGCTCGGTAAAGTGCTGGTCGGGCGTAACCTCACTCGCCTTGAGCTTGGCCCCCGCCTCGAGGGCGATGAGCCTTCGGCTCTTTTTTTCGGTATCGTCGTCGGCATCGGAGTCGTAAACCGCGGTATATCCTGCGAAGCGGAGCGCGGTTGCGGAGGCCTTGAAGTTCACGCCGTTCGCCGAGATGTCGGCGTTCATAGTGTCGTATTCGGCGTTCGCCATCTGGCTGGCGATGAAGCGTTCCCAAATCAGCTTGTAAAGCCGATATTGGTCGTTCGTCAGCTTGCCCTTCAGCGACTCGGGGTCGATGTCAACCACGCTGGGACGAATGGCCTCGTGGGCGTCCTGCGCGTTTTTGTTGGTCTTATAAAAATTCGGCTTGGCCGGCACATACTCCTTGCCGAAGCGTGCGCCGATAAGCTCGCGGGCGGCGGCCTGCGCCTCGGGGGCGACGCGCAGCGAGTCGGTTCGCATATAGGTTATCAGACCGAGAGTACCCCTGCCCGGAACGTCCACGCCCTCGTACAGGCCCTGCGCCGTAGCCATAGTGCGCTTCGAGGCGAAGCCCAGCTTGCGCCCGGCGTCTTGGATAAGGGTGCTTGTGGTGAACGGCGGCGCGCTATGGCGCGTCTTTTTGCCGTAGCTCACGTTGTCCGCGACGAAATCCGCTCCGGCAATTTTTGCCAGAACGGCGTCGGCGTCGGCCTTGCTCAAAAGCTCCTTTTTCTTGCCGCCCTCGCCGTAGTAGCGGGCCTCGAAGGGGTTTTTGCCCTTCTCGTCCGTCAGTCTTACGGTTATCGTCCAGTATTCCTTCGGCACAAAGGCCGAGATTTCGCGCTCGCGGTCAACGACCATTTTTGTCGTGACCGACTGCACGCGCCCGGCGCTGAGCCCCTTTTTCACCTTATCCCACAGAAGGGGGCTTATTTTGTAGCCGACGATGCGGTCGAGCACGCGGCGGGCCTGCTGGGCGTCCACAAGATTTTTGTCGATGGCGCGTGCCTCCTTGAACGAGGCCGTAACGGCGCTTTTGGTGACGGCGTTGAAGGTGACGCGGCACTTGCTTGCGTCGTCGAGGCCGAGCAGAGCCGCGATGTGCCAGCTTATGGCCTCGCCCTCGCGGTCGGGGTCGGTGGCGAGGTATACCTTATCGGCGGTTTTCGCGGCCTTTTTAAGCTTGCTGATTATTTCGCCCTTGCCGCGTATGGTGATGTATTCGGGCTTAAAGCCATGCTCCACGTCCACGCCCAGCTTGCTTTTGGGCAGGTCGCGCAAATGGCCCACCGAGGCCATCACCGTATAGTTTTTGCCGAGATATTTATTGATGGTTTTCGCCTTGGACGGCGATTCCACGATTACAAGATAATTCGGCATTTCATTTCCTCCCGAATGTTTTCTCTCGCGCGGGCGGCGGCCCGCACTTAAAGTATTTTACGCTAATTTTATGTTTTTGTAAAGAGGAAAATCAAAAAAATACAAAATTTTTTTAATTTGCGTTTTTTCGTACCTTTTCATACATCATAACGGCGGCGGCCACGGCGGCGTTCAGGCTTTCGGCCCGACCGGCCATCGGTATGGTGACGGCGGCGTCGCAAAGGGCGAGAAGCTCGGGGCTTATGCCGTCGGCCTCGCTGCCGACGACGAAGGCCACCCTCCCGCCGAGGTCGGCCTCGTAAAGGCTTTGTGCCCCGGGCGTGAGCGCGCCCGCCACCAGTCTGTAGCCGAGCTCCTTGAGCCGCGCGGCGGCATAAGCCGCGTCGGAGCCGCGCACTATGGGCAGATTGCCGATGCTCGCGACGGTGGAGCGGACGGTCTTGGGGTTAAAAAGGTCGCAGCAGCCCTTGCTGAGCGCCGCCCCGACGGCTCCGGCGGCGTCGGCCGTGCGGATTATCGTGCCGAGGTTGCCCGGGTCGCGCAGGTTTTCGCAAAACACGACGAAGGCGTTTTCGCTTCCCCTGAGGTCGTCAAAGCCGAAGCGTGGCATTTCAAAGGCGGCGATAACGCCCTGCGGGGTGGTCGTGTCGGCTATTTCGTTGAACAGCCTTTTCGCCAGCACATAGGTCTTTGCCCCGCCGAGACTTATATCGCTGCCCTCGCACAGCGCGATAAGGCGCGGCTTCATGCCGTTTTCCGCCGCGTCCCTGACGCCGCGCAGCCCCTCGATGAGGAACAACCCCTCGCTTTCGCGCTGTTTTTTATCCTTCAGGGCTTTGAGGCTTTTATATATTTTGTTTTCGCGTGACGTGATTACCATAGAAACCTCCAAATCGTATCCTGCCGCAAAAAAGGAGCCGCACGGCTCCTTTTTCAGCTTTGGGGTTATTTCGCGCGGGCCTCCCTGACCTTGCGGACAAACTCCTTGGCGGTGGCGGTGACGGCGGCGTAATCGCCCGTCTTGGCCCCGCCGGTGAGCGCGCCGCCCGCGCCGATGGCGCAGGCTCCGGCCTTTATCCACTCGCCGACGTTATTCACGTCAACGCCTCCTGTGGGCATGAGCTTGGCCTGAGGCACCGGCCCCTTGATGGCCTTAAGTATCTTCGGGCCGAAGGCCTCGCCGGGGAACACCTTGACAACGTCGGCCCCGGCTTCCATAGCGGAAACGACCTCTTTAATCGTCATCGCGCCGGGCATGGCGGGCACGCGGTAGCGGTTGCACAGGCGCACGGTTTCGGCGTCGAAATAGGGGCTGACAATATACTGCGCTCCGCTGAGAATGGCTATGCGGGCGGTTTCGGAATCCATTACCGTACCCGCGCCGAGTATCATCGAGCCGTCGGAATATTCCTTGGCGAGCTCCTCGATTACCTTGTGCGCGAACGGCACCGTAAAGGTGAGCTCGATGGCCGGCACGCCGCCCTCCATGCAGGCGTCGGCGATGCGCTTGGCCTTTTCGCCGTTTTCGGCGCGGACGACGGCAACCACGCCGACGTCGGTGATTTTGGTGAGTACAAGTTCCTTGTCCATTTTCAACACTCCTTTTTTATTATCTTGCCATAGTTTCGATTTCTTCAAGCAGCTTCGCGGTGAAGTCCTCCACGCTCATCGCGCCGAGGTCGCCGCCGCTGCGCGAGCGGACGCTGACCACGCCGCTCTCCATGTCCTTATCGCCGGCTATTAGCATATAAGGCGTTTTTTCAAGCTGCGCCTCGCGTATCTTGTAGCCGATTTTCTCGTTGCGCTCGTCTATCTCCACGCGAACGCCCTTTTCCTCCAGCGAGGCGGCTATGCTCTTCAGGTATTCGAGGTGCCTGTCGGCTATGGGCAGCAGCTTTACCTGCACCGGCGAGAGCCATGTGGGGAACGCGCCGGCGAAATGCTCGGTTATAACGCCAATGAAGCGCTCGATTGAGCCAAGCATGGCGCGGTGTATCATAACGGGGCGCTGCTTCGAGCCGTCGGGCGCGGTATATTCAAGCTCGAAGCGCTCGGGCATCTGCATATCGAGCTGGATTGTGCCGCACTGCCATGTGCGGCCGAGCGAATCGGCCAGATGGAAGTCTATCTTGGGGCCGTAGAACGCCCCGTCGCCCTCGTTTATCGTATACTCCTTGCCCATGTCCTCGATGGCCTTTTTAAGGGCGTCGGTGGCCAAATCCCAAGTTTCCTTTTCGCCGATATGGTCCTCGGGCATGGTGGATATTTCTATGCTGTAGGTGAGGCCGAACACGGAGTACACCTCGTCAAAGAGGCGCACGACGTTTTGGATTTCGCCCTCTATCTGCTCCCAAGTCATGAAGATATGGGCGTCGTCCTGAGTGAAGCAGCGCACGCGGAACAGGCCGTGGAGCGCGCCGGAAAGCTCGTGGCGGTGAACCAGACCGAGCTCCGCCATTCTGAGCGGAAGGTCGCGGTAGGAATGGGGCGTAAGCTTATACACCAGCATACAGCCGGGGCAGTTCATGGGCTTCACGGCATAGTCCTCGCCGTCGATAACGGTGGTATACATATTGTCCTTGTAATGATCCCAATGCCCACTGCGGTGCCAAAGCTCCTGATTGAGGATTATGGGTGTGTTTATCTCCACATATCCGTAGCGCTTGTGAACGGCGCGCCAGTAGTCGAGCAGCGTGTTGCGCAGAACCATGCCCTTCGGCAGGAAGAAGGGGAAGCCGGGGCCCTCGTCGAGCAGGGCGAACAGTCCGAGTTCCTTGCCCAGCTTT
>CANRER010000119.1 GCA_947629615.1 uncultured Clostridia bacterium
CCATGCCGGGGCGCAGAGAAAGCACCATCGAGCGGTAGTCCTCCGGATCGCCGAGGCCGTATATGCAGCTCACCGACGCCACGACGATCACGTCGCGCCGCTCGAAAAGGGCGCTGGTCGCGCTGTGGCGCAGCTTGTCGATGTCGTCGTTGGTCTGGGCGTCCTTCTCGATATAGGTGTCGCTGGCCGCGATGTAGGCTTCGGGCTGGTAATAGTCGTAATAGCTGACAAAGTACTCACTGCAAAGCTGCGCGGCGAGCGTCTTGTTGTGGGCCAGCACCAGCGTGGGCTTATTCACTTTTTCAATAACGTTCGCCACGGTGAAGGTCTTTCCGCTGCCCGTAACGCCCAAAAGCGTCTGGGCCGGATAGCCGTTCTTTATCCCCTTCACAAGGCTTTCTATCGCCTGCGGCTGGTCGCCGGTGGGCTTGTAGTCGGAAACAAGCTGAAAATTCATCTCCCGCGCTCCTTGTATATTTTGTGTTTGGCGTATCTTTCATTATACACGAACCTTTGTTCGATGTCAAGCCCTGTGCGTAAATTTGCGTAAAAATAAACGGCGGCCCCGAAGGGCTGCCGTCTATTGTTTAAGGTTATTCCTCGATAAGCTTAATTACGCTTTCCTTTTTCTGCTCCTTCAAAGCGTTTTGAAGGCTCATATAGGAGATATTGTCGTCGCCGATTATTATCGGGAAAACTACCTCCTCGCTGTTTTCAAGGCCGCTCTTCATCGCTATCATTCTGAGGTCGCAGTCCTCGGTTATTTTTATCTTGCTGCCGGAGGCCACGTTTTTACTGCTCTTTGTGGGGGTGGAGCCGTTGGTGGTGTAGTAAATCCTCGCCCCGCTTGTGGAGCATTTTACGGTTACGTTGTTATATGTGCTATAGGCCTTGATGTCGCTGATATAAGGCTCGGAAACCTGTTCCGTCACATACTCTATTTCGGCTGTGCCGACCTTGCTGTCCGCGTAGCCGCTGCGCACAACTATGAGCTTGAGGGTGATGTCCTTGGTTATGGTGAAGGGCTTGGTATACTTTGTGCTCTTGGTTGTGGGGGTGTCGCCGTTCGTAGTGTAATAAACGGTGCTGCCGCTGGCGGTTTCAATGGTTATTGTATTGCCGTTTCGGCGAACCTCGGGCACGGCGAGCCGCTGGAGCGTTACGGAATAGCTGAGCTCGTCGCTGTCGGAGTAGCCGCTCTTGACGGCGATGGCGCGTATCTTAACGGTGCCGGCCTCGGTTATTTTTATGCCGGAGGAGGTGTAAAGCATGGAATCGGCGTCGGGGGCGGTGCCGTCGGTGGTGTAATATATCTTCGCGCCGCTTGTGGAGGAGCTGAGCTTAACCGTCTTTCCGCCGACAACAGCCGTAACCGTGGCCTTGGGCGCGGCCGCCTTGCCGCTTGTTACCGTGGCGGAGCGGACGTCGCTGGGAGCGTAGCCCACAGCCGCGGCAATTACCTTAAGCGTGCCGGCCTTGGGCTTGAAGGCGCTCGTGTATTTTGTACTCTTCATCGTGGGGGTGGAGCCGTTTGTGGTGTAGTAGAACGTGGCCTTGCTTGTGGAGCAGGTGAAGCTGACCTTGCCGCCGGACGACTTGATTGTCGGCGTAGCTGCCTTAGGCACGGTGAAGCGGCCTGTCTTTACGGGGCTGTCGGTAAAGCCGCTCTTGACGGAAATGGCGCGAACCTCATAGTCGCCGGCCTCGGTTACGCTCACGCCGGAGGACGTGTAGACCTTGCTTTTGGTCGTGGGAACGGAGCCGTCAAGCGTGTAGTATATCTTCGCGCCGGAGGTGTCGGACTTCATTTCGAGCTTTACGCCGCCGAGTATGTTTTCCTTGGTTATGGTGGGCGCGCCGACGGTTATGTCGCCGGTATCTTTTTCGGCCACCTTTGTGCTGACGGCGCCCTTCTTGACGGCTATGGCCTTAATCGTGCAGGCCTTTGTTACCTTGAAGGGCTTGGAATACTTTGTACTCTTTGTTGTGGGGTCGGCCCCGTTGGTGGTGTAGTAAATGGTCGCGCCGCTCACGGATTTGATTGTGACCGTCTTGTCGCCGGAGCCGCTGATGGTTATGGTGGGCGCGGCGATTTCGTCCACCCTTACGACAAACGTGGCCGTGGCGCTGTCGGCCATGCCGCTCTTAACGGCCACGGCGCGGACGTAGGTAGTGCCGGGCTCGTCGATGGTGATGGCGCTCGAATAGCGCTTGTCGCTGCTGGTGGGAACGGAGCCGTCGAGCGTGTAGTAAACGGACGCGCCGCTTGTGTTGGACTTTATCGTCACCTTAACGCCGCCGTCAACCTTTTCGCCCTTAACGGTGGGCGTAGCCGCCCTTTCCTTAGTTACGGAAACGAGGTAGTAGCCGACGTCGCTGTAATCGTCGCTCGTTTTGTCGTAGGCCACGGCGCGGACTTCTTTTGTTTCCTTAAGCGTGACCTTGGAGCTGAAGAGCTTGTCGCGATTGTCGGGGTCGGTGCCGTCCGTCGTGTAGTAAATCTTCACGCCGGCGGTATCGCTCTTGAGCGTGAAGGAAGCCGAGCCCTTCGACGTGGTGACGGAGATGTTCGGCGTACCGATGTCGCTCGCCGCTCCGGCCATGACGGGCAGGGCCAGACTGAAAAGCATTGTTAAAACCGCGAGTATTTTTTTCATTTTCTTTGCCCCTTTCATTTTTTGTAAAATACCGCATATTGTAGTCCGTTTAGATATATAATAACATATCTTGGGTTATTTTGTAAATAGAAAGAAGCGATTTGTAATCTTAACTTAAACTTATATTTACAATTTTGTCACATTTTTATACTATTATTGTAATATGTTCGAGGTGATAGAATGAGAAAACGCATTTTTTGCTTTTTAATGATAATATGTATATTATTTAACGGAATATCGACCTTCGCCGCCGACAGCGTTTCCGTGACGAGCAAGGCCGCCATAGTCATCGACTACGACACGGGCTATATGATTTATGGCAAAAATCCCGACGCGCCGCGCGCACCGGCCAGCATGACGAAGATGATGAGCCTTTACAGCTTTTTCAAGCGCATGAATTTGAACGGCATAACCCTCGAAACGCCGGTCACGGTTTCGCGCTCCGTGGCGGAGCTTTCGGTCAAGCCGGGGCTCAGCAACGTGCCTCTCGCCGAGGGCGAGGTCTATTCCGTGGATACGCTCATCCGCGCGGCCTGCGTGGTTTCGGCCAACGCGGCCATAGTTGCGCTCGGCTCCCTTGTGGGCGGCAGCGCGGACGGCTTTGTGTCGCTGATGAACGCCGACGCCGAGGCTATGGGCCTTACGGCGCATTTTCTCGACCCCGCCGGCCTCGAACACGACAACTACATCACGCCCCGCTCTATGGCCGAGCTGTGCCGCCGCCTGATACGTGAATACCCGCAGGTGCTGGAGTACACCTCGCTGCGCACCTTCAGCTTCAAGGGCAGGACGTATACCGCCACAAATCAGCTTTTGGAGGGTTTTTCCGGGGCTTATCCCGGCACCGACGGTCTTAAGACCGGCTATATCGGCGTGGCGGGCTACTGCCTGAGCGCCACATCGAAACGCGAGGGCCGCCGCGTCATCGCCGTGACGATGGGTTCCTCGGGCCTCAACAGCCGCACAAAGGACGGCTACGCCCTTTTGCGCTACGGCTTCCGTAATGTGGAGCAGACCGTCGAGCCTATCTACGACATAGGCGCGGACTTCGTTCAAAGCGGCGGCGGCGTAAGCGTTACGCTGAAAAACGTGCCTCAGCCGTTTTCCGCGCAGGCGCGGTTTTTGAGCCATGGCGAGGTCGTCAAGCAGTACGGCTCCGTTTGGGTGGCCGACGGCTCGGAGCTGAGCGTGGACGCCCCCGCCGACGGCCTCGAAATGGTGCTTTCCGTCGGGCCGTATAATGTGCTGCTTAAACCGTAAGATAAAAAAGGGGCCGTAAAAAAATGGCGCAGATCGTTCAAGGGCTGAATGTATTGATATAAGACTACATTGAGCATTATATGTATTGAAAAACGATTGAATTAATGTAGGAAATCCGCTCGTTTCGAGCGGATTTCCTACGTTTTAAGCCCTTGAACTATGAACGAAAATCACCCTCTGCGCAGGCATTCGCCTGTTTTGCGCCGCTGCGCGGCGGGGCGATAGGGGCCCCCGCAAAGACGGCGGAGCCGGATTTGTGGGGAAAAGGAGGAGCGGCAAAGCGAGCCCGGTTTAGGTTTTGAAAAACCTAAACCGCGATGCGAAGCCTGCTCCGACGCCGTTCATTCTGTGCGATTTTTTCGGCCGGCCCCGTGCCTCCAGGCTACAGAGCGTGTTTTTTTTACGGCCCATTTTAGTCTGCTATTACCATCAATGCGGCTTCGTCACGAAACAAACATTCCGTTATTTTCCTCTGACAAATCACGCAGAATTTCGCTCAAAACCGCATTGGCCTCCGTGTAGCTGCCACGCTCCGCAAGCCTTTCAAGGGAATTGTCATTATAAAGGATTTTGGTGAACCAGAGCGCGTTATAAAGAGTATATATATCCCAAGCCGCGGCCGACTCCCGCTCGGAAAGCCTTCTGACGGAGAGATAGCCCTTGACAAAGGCGGCAAAAATCGGCCTGCGTAAATCAATTTCACTTCGGCAGGACGGCGGAGAGCCCTCGCGTAGCTCCATTTCGTATGCGGTAAGAAGCCCCTCCAGAACCATATCGGAAACAAGCGCCTCATCTCCGGCGTTGTTATAGTCGAATATCGTTATT
>CANRER010000120.1 GCA_947629615.1 uncultured Clostridia bacterium
CGATGATGTACCATTTTCTCTGAACCTGACCGGCCTTTTCCATAGTGCTTTTCATGGAATAAAACCTCCTGTAAATTTTTTCAATTTCAACGCTGATTATTATAATACATCTTTTTCCGTTTGTCAATACCTTTTTTCAAAAAAATTGATTGGCTTTTCGCTTGCTCCGTTTTTCTTCGATTTACTTTGTTTTGCTCGCAATATCTCGCGAGGCAAATTCATTTTTTTGTTTCGGAAATATAAGTATTGACACAATATGGCCCAAAATGGTATAATAAACAATAAAAACAACCAAAAGGACTGACACTATGCAAAAGGCGCTCAGCTACGTCCGCCGCGCGGTGGACGAATACGAAATGATTAAGGAAAACGACCGCGTAACCGTCGGCGTGAGCGGCGGCAAGGACAGCCTTGTTCTGCTGTGCGCACTGGCGGAGCTTCGGCGGTTTTACCCGAAGCCCTTCACTCTTTCGGCGGTGACGCTTGACCTCGGCAGCGGAGGCATGGATTTTTCGCCTGTTTCGGCCCTCTGCGAACGCATAGGGGTGGATTACCATATAATAAAGACCGACATCAAGGAGATTGTATTCGACATACGAAAGGAGCCGAACCCCTGCTCGCTCTGCGCCAAAATGCGGCGCGGCACCCTGCACGAAGCTGCCCTTTCCCTCGGGAGCCGCACGGTTGCGCTCGGCCATCATTGGGACGACGTTATCGACACCTTCCTTTTAAGCCTCGTTTTCGAGGGGCGGCTGGGCTGTTTTTCGCCCGTTTCCTACCTTGACAGGCGCGGGATAACCCTAATCCGCCCGCTTATCTATATGCCGGAGCGTTACGCCCTTGGCCTTGCCCGCAGGCTGGAGCTGCCCGTGGTGGAAAACACCTGCCCCGCCGACGGCAGCTCTAAGCGGCAGTATACGCACGACCTCGCCGCGAGGCTCGAAAAGGAAAATCCCGGCCTTAAAAAGAGGATATTCACGGCTGTGCAAAACGGTTTATGGAAAAAATAAAGCCGGCTTGGGCAACCCAAACCGGCCTGTTTTCAGTTAAGCGAGAACCTTCTTAACGGCCTCGGCCATCTTGTCGCACTTGCAGTTGGCGAAGAACAGCTCGCTGAACTTTTCGCCGGAAAGCGCGCCCTTTACAAGGTCATGGTCAAGATTTTCGAGGATATAAGGCATATCCTTGTAGGTGACCTTCTTAACCTCGTCGAGGATTTTCTTGTTCCTCTGCTCGGGAACGGCTCTCTCCTTGGGATAACCGCCGCCCCACTCCTCGACAAAGAGCTTTTCAAACACGTACTTGAGGTTTAGCTCGGCGCCCCAGCCCCAGCCCTTGGCAAAGGGGAGCGCGATGGCGTTGCCGTTGTTGACCTGCGTAAACTGATAAGCGTCGGTGGGGTCAACGATGTGGCCGCAAAGCACGCCGGGGAACGAGTTGCAGGCGAGCATTGCGCCCTCGCCCGTGCCGCAGCCCGTCACAACAAGGTCGGCGGCGCCGCTGTTGAGCAGAACGGCGGCAAGAATACCGACCTGCACGTATGTAAGCTGAGCCTCGTCCTCGGCGGTATACATGCCGTAGTTGAACACCTGATGGCCCAGCGGCTCGGCCACGGAACGAAGAGTGCTTTCGATAATGGAGTTCTTCGCGGCCTGACTGTTTTCGTTAATAAGCGCGATTTTCATGGTTTATCTCTCCTTATTTATATTATTGATTTCATTATACTATATTTTTCCCGCAGTTTCAAGAGTTAAATGAAAAAAATTTTTGTAGGTGAGGTCATGTTTATTTCAATTCCGTACCTGCCCAAGGCGAAGGTCACACTGGCCGTGGGCGGCTTCAGGCCCGAGGGAGTGGAGGTCGTCGCGCCGGCGGCTCTCCCAATGCTGCCCGCGGCCTTGCGAGGCCACGCCGACCTCGGCCTCTGCCCCATCGGCGGGAGCGAGGTTGTATGCCCGCCCTGCGCGGTAAGTTATTACGAAAACGCGCTCGGCCCGCGCGGCTTTTCCGTCATAAGCGGCGACGCCGACCCCGGCAGTACCTATCCGACCGACGCCGCATATAATGTTGTTGTGGCGGGAAGATACGCCCTGCTGAACCCGAAATGCTGTGACAGAACGCTGCTGCGCCTTCTCGAGCAGCGCTTCGAGATAGTTCCCATTCGTCAGGGCTACGCCAAATGCTCCGCCGCGCCAATCGGCGAAAACGTCGTTATAACCGCCGACAAAGGCATATACGAGGCCGCGTCTCGAAAGGGGCTTAGCGCGCTTTTGGCGGAAAACGACGGCGTGGAGCTGCCGCCCTACGGCTGCGGCTTTTTCGGCGGAGCTACGGGAATGATAAATCGGAACACTCTCGCGGTGAACGGCAGCTTGGATAAGATGAAAAGCGGGGCGAAAATAAAGGAATTTCTGGAATTAAACGGCGTTTTTGCGCTGGAAATAAGCGCCCGTCCTCCATTCGACACAGGCTCCTTAATACCGCTTGAAACCGTGGCAGATAATATATAAAGTAATCATATTTCAGTCAGGAAGTGTGCGTTTGGACTTTGATATGCCTGTCGGCGTTGTTCCGGGCCGCGAACGCGAGCCCGCCGACGCTATAGCCGAGGAGATCATCGCGAAATATGAGCTTCGGCTCCTGCGGCGATATATAAGGGAGATAGGCCCGCTCCCCGAGGTGGAGGACGAAATTTACGTCCTCGCGGCGGAGCTGCTCACCGCAAACGACGCCGAGCTCGCGGAATACCGTGAAAAGCGGCGCGAAATGATAAGCGCGTCCATCGCGGAACGGATTAAGGGCTTTAAGAGCGTTATCCCGCGCGGGGCGTTGAATTTCCTTTGCGACGACTACCGAGCTGAGCTCGCGGCCATTGCCGCGGCGGCGGCGGAGCTGATTGCCGAGGAGCGTCACGGCGATATATGCTGCCTTATCGCCGGCGAGTATATCGAGCGGCGGATGCGCCGCATGGGCAGCAAACTCCTCGCCGTGCATCTGGTTATCGGCGAGGACACCATGAGCCTTTACGACGGCCGCTGGGCCGAGATAACCGACGAGTATTCCTCGTATATCCCGCCCGAGGACCGCAGCCGCTACTCCCGCAGCGACCTTGTTTTGAGCGCGCTGGTCGATATTGCCCCGCGCAGCATCTATGTTTACGGCGGCGAAAATAACCTTAAAATGCTCCGCCGCGTTCAGCTTATGTTCAGCGGGGTTATGGTTCAATAAAAGCGGCTCCCGTTTTGGCGGGAGCCGTTTTACATTATTTTCAGCGGATTTTCACCGTGGCCTTAAACAAATCGCCGTCAACGTCGATTTCGAGGCTGCCGCCGCAAAGCTCGGCGTAGCTTTTAGCGATGGCGAGGCCGAGGCCGCTGCCCTCGGTAGCGCGGGATTTATCGCCGCGAACGAAGCGTTCGGTTATCTCGGAGGCGTCGAAGTTCATCGGCTCGGCGCTGATATTCTTAATCTCCACGCTGACGCCGTTTTCGTCCTTAAGCGCAACGTAGACCCTCGTGCCGGGCATGGAGTACTTTATCGCGTTCACAAGCAGATTTTCAAACACTCGGGAAAGCTTTTTGCCGTCGCTTTGGACGAAAATCTCCTTCTCGGGAATGGAGGGAACAAAGCTCAGGCCGCTTTTTTCAATCTCGGTGTTCAGCTCGGCCAGCGACTGGCGCAGCAGCAGCGCGATGTCGAGCCGCTCTATGTCGGGAGCTTCGGCCCCGCTTTCGGCCTTGGATATGTCGAACAAATCCTGCGTGAGCTTTTTCAGCCTGTCGCCCTTACGCTTGATTATTTCGGCGTAGTCGTTGGCTTCCTTTGGAGTGAGCTCCATTGAGGAAAGCAGGTCGGCATAGCTGATTATTGAGGTGAGCGGGGTTTTCAGGTCGTGGCTGACGTTGGTTATAAGCTCGCTTTTCATGCGCTGAGCCTTGACCTCGCGCTCCACGCTCGCGCGGACGCCATCGTTTATACTGTTGAGCGCGTCGGCGCAGTCCTTGAACAGAACGGTTTTGCAGTCCTCAATCTTGCGGTCGGTGTTCCCGGCGCGTATATCGAAAATGCCGGTCTTTATCTTATCCAGCTCAAAAAGATAGCGGTAAAGAAAATACATGGCTATCGGTATCAGTACGATAATCAGCGGCTGCTCCGCTAACCCCGCAAATACCATAATGAGGCTGTAGAGCAAAAACAAGGCCATTACCGAAATTGTGAATTTTCCGCGACAGATAAAGAAGTACGCTTTCTTGATGTTGGGAACGAGATTTTTAAGCCACCCCCAAACGGCGGCAAGCACAATTTTAAGGCGGCGGAGGGCGAACCTCAATAGCTTTGCGAGCAGGCCCCACAGCGGCTTGAACGCCCTATAAATAAGGCTGTGGCTGAGGAAGGAACGGTTTTTTAGGTTCCGCACGAGCGACTGCGTTGTCGGCACAAAGACACCCATGCAGGCCATAGCGGCGGTCAAGGCAAGGTGCATGAAAATGCTGTCGCCGGTATCGGCGTACATTACCGCGCCCGCCGCGCTGCCGACGCCAAGCCCGATGGCCGCGCCGAGGCCTATAACGGCGGTAAGCTCAACCGGAGCGCGGTCTATAAGAAGGGTATGCACATCCTCGTCGTTTCCTCTGCGCCCCGCGACCACGAGCAGATATATCCAGAGCAGCAGCGCGAGTATGCCGAGCAGAACCGCGCTGTATACGGACTTAAGCACCTCC
>CANRER010000121.1 GCA_947629615.1 uncultured Clostridia bacterium
GGCCACGAACAAGGCCTTGTCGCCCATTTTCGGGAAGGCGTAGGTGCGCTTGCGGATATCCATGAACCGCATGGCCATACCTTCAAAGTCGGTTTCGGGGCGCTCGTAGAGAACCCACATAATCTTTGCCGCGTCCATGGCCGAGCCGCCGCCCAGCGCTATTATCACGTCGGGGGCAAAGGCAGTCATGGCCGCCGCTCCCGCGCGGGCGCTTTCAAGGGAGGGGTCGGGAGCCACGTCGAAGAACACCGAGCGGGCGACGCCCATTGCGTCAAGGGCCTTAAGCACGCCGTCCGCATAGCCGTTTTCGTAAAGAAATTTGTCGGTGACGACAAAGGCTCGCTTTTTGCCCATCACGCCGAGCTCGCTCATCGCTCCTCCGAGACAGCCTCTCTTCAGATATATTTTTTCGGGAGCCCTGAACCAAAGCATATTCTCTCTCCTTTCGGCCACGGTCTTGATGTTAAGAAGATGCTTCACACCCACGTTTTCGGAAACCCCATGAGCCGCAGCCAAGCGTCAGCGAGGGGGAGAGGGCAAAATTGTAAATGTCGCCTATACCGCCCTGCGAGGACGGCGTGTTTATAAGAATACGGCAGGTTTTCATGCGCTCACGGTGGGCGGCCATTTTGTCGCCGGCTGTCAAAACGTCGCAGTAGAGCGACGAGGTGTGGCCGTAGCCGCCGTCCTCGATAAGCCGTTCGGCCTTGCTTAAGGCCTCGTCAAAGGTTTTCGCCCTGTACATCGCCAAAACGGGCGAGAGCTTTTCGTGGGCAAATTCCTCGCTCAAATCTACGCTCTCAACCTCGCCAAGGAGTACCTTTGTGCCATCGGGCACGGCAAAGCCGGCCAGCGAGGCTATCCGCTCCGCGCTCTGACCGACTATCTTTGCGTTGAGCGCGCCGTTGATTATCATTGTCTTGCGCAGCTTCTCGGTCTCCTCGGGGCTTGTGAAGTAGCCGCCGCGCCGTTTGAACTCGTCCTTCACGGCCTCGTATACGCCGTCAAGGACGATTACGCTCTGCTCCGAGGCGCAGATCATGCCGTTGTCAAAGGTTTTGGAATGGATTATGGAGTTGACGGCCAGAACCACGTCGGCGCTGTCGTCTATTATGGCGGGGGTGTTGCCCGCGCCCACTCCTACGGCCGGCTTGCCCGACGAGTAGGCCGCCTTCACCATGCCGGGGCCGCCGGTGGCGAGGATGATGTCGGCTTCCTTCATCACGGTGTTGGTCAGCTCCAGCGAGGGCAGGTCTATCCAGCCGATAATATTTTCGGGCGCGCCGGCCTTAACGGCGGCCTCAAGCACAATCCGCGCCGCCTCCACGGTGCAGGCCTTAGCCCTCGGGTGGGGGCTGAGTATAATGCCGTTGCGGGTTTTGAGCGCAAGCAGGCACTTGAAAATCGCGGTGGAGGTGGGGTTCGTCGTCGGTATAACGGCGGCGATAACGCCTATCGGCTCGGCCACCCTCTTGATGCCCGCCGCCGCGTCCTCCTCTATAACGCCGCAGGTTTTTGCGTCCTTATAGGCGTTGTAGATATATTCGGCGGCGTAGTGGTTTTTTATCACCTTGTCCTCGACGACGCCCATGCCGGTTTCCTCCACGGCCAGCTTCGCCAGCGGCAGCCGCTTTGCCCCGGCGGCCAGCGCGGCCGCGCGGAAAATTTCGTCTACCTTTTCCTGCGGGAAGGAGGCGAACTCCGTCTGCGCCGCCCGCACCCGCGCGAAAAGCTTCTCGAGCTTTTCGGGGCTGTCAATGTATTCGTATTCGGCCATTTCGATCTCTCCGTTTCAATTTATTATGGCTTTAGCCCATTTTACATTTTTACCGTCCGTTATGTCAAGATGAATAACGCATAAATACAGCGCTTCGGCGGCCGCCCGCTTAGTATATTTTGCCAAGGCTAAAACCCCTCTCCCAAAATCTGCGTCACGCCGGAAACTATGACAAAGGCGGCGGAGTCCTCCTCGCGGATTATCTCGCGCAGGCGGCAGAACTCCCGCGCCCGCGCGACGCACATCAGCGTCGGCAGCTCGCGGCCCGTGTAGGCCCCCTCGGCGCGGAAAAGGGTTGAGCCTCGGCCAAGCTCCGCGCCTATCCGCGAGGCGATAGTTCGCGCTTTTTCCGACACGACCAATACCTTGCGGCAGCGGCCCGACCCGTATACGACCCAGTTTATCACCTGCGTTTGGCAAAACAGCGCCGCCACGCCGAAAAGCGCCGAGTCTATATCCCTGAACACCGGTACCGACGCCGCCAGCACCACGCAGTCGATGGCCATCAGCGCGCCGCCTATCTGAATGTGCGGGTATTTGCGCTCCACTATCAGGGAAAGAATGTCCGTTCCCGCCGTGCTTGAGCCGCGCAGAAAAATCGCCGCCATGCCAAGGCCCATCAGTGCGCCGCCAAAGACGGAGCCGAGCATTCTGTCGCCCGTGTATCGCGGGAAAAACGGCGTTACGACAAGGTCGAGCGCGGCGCTGCTTATGACGAGCGTCCTCAGACTGCGCAGCACAAAGCCGCCGCCTATGCGGCGCAGGGCGAGTATCATCAGCGGCAGGTTCAAAAGGAAGGTCATAAGCCCCACCGGCAGGCCGAAAAGCCGCTTCAGCATTATGCACACTCCGCTGACGCCGCCCGGCGCAATCCTTGCGCCCTCGGCAAAGCAGAAAATGCCGGCGTCCATGACAAGCGAACCGAGTATGTCGGCCAAAATGTCGGCCGTGAGCTTTTTCGCGCGCGCGCTCAGCTTCATCGCGCCGCCCCCTTTCCTAAACAAATCTTTATCCTTATTTATTATGGTATACAGCGGGAATTTTATCCGCCGCCGATTATTAGACAATTTGCATGAAAATTCCCGTGCGAGGCCGCTTAGAATTTACGGAATAAATGAAAAAATATGCTTGAAAAACACAGACGCTTATTGTATAATAAAAAGTGTAAAATGGGTGAGAATGGGATATTTTTAAGGAGGTATATACATGGACACAATGGAAAAGCTTGCTCTCCTGCGTGAAGCCGCCGAAAAGACCGGCGGGGAGAAGCGAACCGCTCGCGACAGGGTTCTCGCTCTGCTCGACGAGGGCAGCTTCGTCGAAACCGGGGCGCTCGTTTCCGCGAGGGAGCGCTTCACAGCGGCGGACGGCGTTGTTACAGGCTACGGTACCGTTGACGACAGGCTGGTGTTCGTATACTCGCAGGACCCCGACGTTATGGGCGGGGCCGTCGGCGAGGTGAACGCGGCCAAAATACGCCGCGTCTACGAAGCGGCGAAGAAGATGGGCGCTCCCGTCGTGGGGATACTCGATTCCTGCGGGGCCCGCGTGGGCGAGGGAGCCGCGGCGCAGGCCGCTATGGGCGGAATTTTTGCCGCCGCCGCCGAGCTCAGCGGCGTGGTACCCATGATAAGCGTCGTTTTGGGAAGCTGCGCCGGAGGCGAGGCTATGGCCGCCGCGATGAGCGACTTTGTTATTATAAATGAAAAAACGGGCCGTATGTTCGTGAACGGCCCGACGGTAATCAAATCGGCCACGGGCAAAACCGCCGCCGTGGACGGCAAGGGTTCGTTTGCCGTCAGCGGCAACGCCCACCTTATCGGCGCGGACGACGAATCCTGCCTTGCGCAGGCGAGGCTGCTGCTCAGCTATCTGCCGTCGAACAACCTTTCCGACGCCGCCGCGCTCGACTGCGGCGACGACCTTAACCGCACAAGCGAGCTGCTCTCCTCCCTTGAGGACGGGTACGATATGCGCGCCGTCATCGCCGAGGTGGCCGACGACGCCGCGTTCATGGAGCTTCAGAGCGAATACGCGAAAAACGCCGTCACGGGCTTTATCCGCGTGAACGGCGCAACCGTCGGCGTGGCCGCCAATCAGCCCAAGAAGGACGGCGGCGTGCTTTCGGGCAGGGCCGTTGAAAAGCTGGCCCGCTTTGTGCGCTTCTGCGACTGCTTCAATATCCCCGTCGTCACCTTCACCGATGTGGACGGCTTCGCCGTCAGCGCCGACGAGGAGGCTTGGGGCCTCGCCCGCAAGGGCGCGAAGCTGCTTTACGCCTTCGCCGAGGCCACTGTGCCAAAGGTGAACGTTATCGTGGGCAAGGCCTACGGCAGCGGCTACGCGGCCATGAATTCCAAGCAGTTGGGGGCCGACGTGGTTTACGCCTTCCCCAAGGCCGAGATAGCTCCCCTCAACTCCAAGGCCGGCGTGCAGCTGCTTTACGAGGATAAGCTCCACGAGGGAATGAGCCGCGACGAGCTCGAGGCCGCCTACAGGGCCGCCGACGCGTCGCCGCTTCTTGCGGCCTCGGTCGGCGAGGTGGACGACGTTATCAACCCCGCCGAAACCAGAAGCCGCGTGGCCGCCGCGCTGGAGATGCTTGCCAGCAAGCGCGTTTCGGGCGTGAGCCGCAAGCACGGCAATATGCCCCTTTAAGAGGTGAGAAGCATGGAAAAAGATTTTGTCGTTTCCGAGCTGCTCGGTCAGGGCGTGGCATATACGGTCATGGGTATATGCATCGTTTTCCTTATACTTATAATCATAATGTTTGTAATTAAGGCTATGGCGCTGTTTTCCGCCGAAAAGGCCCCCGCGCCCGAGCCTGCTCCCGCCGCGCCGGAGGCCGATGAGGCCGAAAGCGCCGCCGACGAGGGCGAGCTTGTGGCGGTAATAACCGCCGCCGTGGCCGCCTGCATGGGCGCGGACGCCTCGTCCATAG
>CANRER010000122.1 GCA_947629615.1 uncultured Clostridia bacterium
AGAACGACTTTGCCGAGGAGTACGACCCGGCCGTTCAGCCGCTCGATTACACCGCTCTCAGCCCCGACGAGATACCCGCCGTTGTGCGCGAAGCGGGCGTTGTGGGCATGGGCGGCGCGACCTTCCCCACGCACGTTAAGCTTTCGCCGCCGAGCGGCAAAACGATAGACACCGTCATCGTCAACGGCGCGGAGTGCGAGCCGTACCTCACCAGCGACCACCGCGTTATGCTCGAAACCCCCGAGGAGGTCATTCTCGGGCTGAAGATAATACTCTATCGCTTCGGCATAGACAACGGCCATATCGCCATTGAGGACAACAAGCCCGACGCTATCGACGTGCTTTCCGGCCTTTGCGCAAAGGAAAAGGGCCTTAAAGTGGACGTGCTGAAGAAAAAGTACCCCCAAGGCGGCGAAAAACAGCTTATCTACGCCGTAACAAGGCGCAAGGTGCCGCTGGGCGGCCTGCCCGCCGACGTGGGCGTTGTGGTTGTGAACGTGGATACCTGCACGGCCATCGCGCGGCGGTTCATGTACGGCACTCCGCTGACGCGGCGCATCGTCACCGTGGCCGGCGGCTGTATTGCCGACCCCTGCAACTACCGCGTGCGGATAGGCACGCCGGTGGAGTTCATTCTCGAAAAGGCCGGCGGCTTTGCGTCGGAGCCTAAGAAAATCATCATGGGCGGCCCCATGATGGGCCAGCCGCAGTTCCGGCTCGACGTTCCCATCATCAAAGGCACAAGCGCGATACTCTGCCTCACCGAAAAGGAGGCCGAGCTTCCCGACGAGGGGCCGTGCCTTCGCTGCGGCAGGTGCGTCGATCACTGCCCGATGAACCTTATGCCGCTCTATTTGGCCGATTTCGCCCGCCGCGGCGACATCGACTCCTGCGAGAAATACAGCATAACCGCCTGCATAGAGTGCGGCTGCTGCTCTTATATCTGCCCGGCCAAAAGGCAGCTTGTGCAGAGCATTAAGGCGGGCAAGCAGGAAACTATGGCCCAAATCAAGAAACGACAGGAGGCCGCCAAAGCATGAACACTTTAACAGTTTCCCCCACTCCGCACGCGCGGGGCAAGGATTCCACGCAGGATATTATGCTCGACGTTATTCTGGCGCTGATGCCCGCGGCCTTCGCGGGGGTTTACTTCTTCGGCCAGAGGGCGCTCGCGGTAATGCTTGTATCGGTGGCGAGCGCGGTGATTTTTGAGCTTTTGTACGAGCTTATCGCGAAAAAGAAAATCACAGTAGGCGATTACAGCGCCGTCGTGACGGGTATGCTGCTCGCCTTCACGCTCCCCTCGTCCACCCCGTTCCCGATGGTCGTTATCGGCGACTTTGTCGCGATAGTCATAACAAAGCAGCTTTTCGGCGGCTTGGGGCAGAATTTCATGAACCCCGCCCTCATCGGCCGCGCCTTTCTGCTGGCGGCTTTCCCAAGCCAGATTACAACTTGGCCGGCGGGCAGGATAGACTTGTTCTCCGCCGCCGACACCGTGACCGCCGCCACCCCGCTCTCCACCGAGTACGAGGGCGCGCTGCCCTCGCTGTTTGAGCAGTTCACGGGCCGTATGTCCGACGGGGCGGCCATCGGCGGCTGTATCGGAGAAACCTGCGCCGCGGCGCTGCTGCTCGGCGGGATATACCTGCTTATAAGGCGCGTGATTTCGTGGCACATTCCGGCGGCCTACATAGTCACTCTTGCCCTTATGAGTTTTATCCCCGGCAAAAATCCCGCCTATCAGGGCAGGCCGCTGTTGGCCGTGCTGAGCGGCGGCGTTATGCTGGGCGCGATATTTATGGCTACCGACTACACCACCTCGCCCACCACCAAAACAGGCAAGCTCATCTACGGCGTGGGCTGCGGCGTAATAACCGGCGTTATCCGCCTGTTCGGCAGCTATCCCGAGGGCGTGACCTACGCCATACTGCTTATGAACGTGCTGACTCCCCTGCTGGATAAGTGGACGAGGCCCAAGGCGTTCGGGGAGGTAAAAGAGAAATGAAAGACTTTATAAAGCTCGCCGGCACGCTTTGTGCCATAACCTTTATCGCGGCGGCTCTTTTGGCCGCGACAAACTCCCTCACCGAGGAACGCATTGCTCTGGCGGCCGAGGAAAAGCAGAATACCGCCATGCGCACCCTTCTGCCCGACGCCGAGGATTTCATCGCCCTTAAGGACGGCATTTGGCGGGCCGAAAACGAGGGCGGCACGGTCGGCTACTGCGTAAACTCCGTGACAAAGGGCTACGGCGGCGACATAGAACTGTTGGTCGGCATATCCGCCGACGGCAGCCTCGCCGGAATAGAGGTGCTGTCGAACAGCGAAACCGCCGGCCTCGGCGCCAACTGCACCAAGGACGATTTCAAGGCCCAATTCGGCGGGCAGGAATATCCGATTTCCGTCGTTAAGGGCGGAGGCGGCGACGGCCAAATAAGCGCCCTCACCGGCGCGACCATAACCTCCAACGCTGTGGCGAAGGGCGTAAATCAGGCCTTTGAGGAGCTTGTGGCCGCCTTTGACGAGATTGGAGGCTGATAGTATGTGGAAAACATTTAAGAACGGAATATTTGACGAAAACCCCACCTTTGTTCAGCTTATCGGTATGTGCCCGACGCTGGCCGTCACAACGGCTCTCTCGAACGGTATAGGCATGGGACTTAGCGCGACGGCGGTGCTGGTGATGAGCAACATCGTCATCTCTCTGCTGCGCAGGCTCATTCCCTCGAAGGTGCGCATAGCGGCCTACGTGGCGATAATCGCCACCTTTGTAACGGTGATAGATATGCTGCTCCAAGCCTACGTACCCGCGCTCAGCGAGTCGCTCGGCATATTCATTCCGCTGATAGTCGTGAACTGCATTATCCTCGCCCGCGCCGAGGCCTTCGCCTCAAAAAACGGCGTGGTAAAGAGCGCATTGGACGGCCTTGGCATGGGCCTTGGCTTCACGATTGCGCTGTCGCTCATCTCCGCCGTGCGCGAGATACTCGGCAACGGCACAATTCTCGGCCATTCGGTCGGAATATCCACCCCGGCCATCGTCATGATACTGCCCCCGGGCGGCTTCCTGACGCTGGGGCTCATTCTTGGGATAATCAACATAATCCGCGCGAAAAAAGGGGGTAAGAAGGCATGATTGCAAAGCTTGTAGCGATTTCGCTCACCGCCATTCTCGCCCAAAACTTCGTGCTGGTGAAATTCCTCGGCATCTGCCCGTTTTTAGGGGTTTCCAAAAAGGTGGATACGGCCCTCGGCATGGGCATGGCCGTGACCTTCGTCATGACGCTCGCGTCGATGATGACGTATTTCTGCCAAAACCTCATTCTTGTGCCGCTCGGCATAGAGTATATGCAGACCCTCGCGTTCATCGTGATAATAGCGGCGTTGGTTCAGTTTGTGGAGATGTTCCTTCAGAAGTACATACCCTCGCTTTACAGTGCGCTGGGCATATACCTGCCCCTCATCACCACCAACTGCGCGGTTCTCGGCGTGGCCCTGCTCAACATTCAGGAGCCTTCGTACGGCCTTATCGAGTGCATGGTAAACGGCTTTGCCTCGGGCGTGGGCTTCCTTCTGGCGATAGTCCTGTTCGCGGGCGTTCGCGAGAGGCTCGAGGCCAGCGATATTCCCAAATCCTTCCAAGGCTTTCCCATAGCCCTCGTCAGCGCGTCGCTTCTCGCGCTGGCCTTCATGGGCTTCAGTAATATGCAGTTTGGTATTTAGGGGGTGTTTTCTGTGACTGAAATTTTATTTCCCGCCCTCGCCATAGGCGCGGTGGGGCTGGCGCTCGGCATACTGCTCGCCGTGGCGGCCAAGGCCTTCCACGTCGAGGTGGACGAGCGGATAGAACAGATAACCGGCTGCCTTTCCGGCGCCAACTGCGGCGGCTGCGGCTACGCGGGCTGCTCGGCCTACGCCGCCGCCATCGTCAACGACGGCGCGCCTATGGGTCTTTGCACGGCGGGCGGTCAGGCCGCGGCGAATTCTATCGCCTCCATTATGGGCGTTGAGGCCGTCGTTGTGGAGCCTATGCGGGCCGTTGTGCGCTGCGCGGGCGTAACCGGCGCGGCGGCCGACCATTACGAGTACTGCGGCATAGCCGACTGCGTCGCCGCGGCGAAGCTCCAAGGCGGCGGCCATAAGGCATGTAATTTCGGCTGTTTAGGCTACGGGAGCTGCCAAGACGCCTGCACCGAGGGCGGCATCTCCATTGTGGACGGGGTTGCCTCCATCGACGGCAGCGCGTGCATCGGCTGCGGCTCGTGCGTGAAGGTCTGCCCCAAGGGCATAATCGAGCTTGTTCCGAAGAAAAACAAGGTATACGTCAAGTGCAGCTCCTGCGACAAGGGCGCGGCCATGAAGGTTAAATGCTCGGCGGGCTGCATAGGCTGCCGCATATGCGAAAAGGCCTGCCCCAACGGGGCCGTGACCGTCACCGACAGCCACGCCTCCATCGACTATTCCAAGTGTACCAACTGCGGCCTTTGCGCCGAAAAATGCCCCCGCCACATAATCGTGAACGAGGACGCGCCCGCCCCCGCTCCCGCGTGCGAGGAGCCGGCCGCCGAGGCGGCGGTATAAAAGCTTATAAGCCCTCCGTGGCGGCTGCGCCGCACCGAGGGCTTATACTAATCCCCAATTAAAATCAGACATTTGCGACGGCCTTTTCCGCGCCATG
>CANRER010000123.1 GCA_947629615.1 uncultured Clostridia bacterium
CCTTTCAATTTATAATACCTTTGACAAAAATTCCCTCGTGCGGGGGTTCTGCGGGTCGGAGAACAGCTTGTCGGGCGGGCCCTGCTCGGCGATTATGCCGCCGTCCATGAAAAGAACGCGGTCGGCCACCTCGCGGGCGAAGCCCATCTCGTGGGTGACGATGACCATCGTCATGCCCTCCTTCGCGAGGTCGGCCATAACCTTAAGCACCTCGCCGACCATTTCGGGATCAAGCGCGGAGGTGGGCTCGTCGAAAAGCATGATTTTCGGGTTCATCGCGAGCGCGCGGGCGATGGCTATGCGCTGCTTCTGGCCGCCGCTTAGCTGCACGGGGTAGCTTTCGGCCTTGTCGGCGAGGCCGACGCGCCCCAAAAGGCGCATAGCGTTTTCGCGGGCCTGCTTTTTATCCTTTTCAAGCTTCAGCTTGACCGGCGCGAGGGTGATGTTGTCGATAACCTTCAAATGCGGGAACAGATTAAAGTGCTGGAACACCATGCCCATTTCGCGGCGGAGCTTGTTTATGTTGGTATGGCGGTCGGTGATGTCCACCCCGTCTATGATAACGGAGCCGTCGGTGGGCTGTTCGAGCAGATTAAGGCAGCGCAGGAAGGTGCTTTTGCCGCTGCCGCTGGGGCCGATTATCGCCACAACCTCGCCCCGACGCACGGTTTCGGTTATCCCCCTGAGCACCTCGACCTCGCCGAAGTTTTTCACAAGGCCGCGCACTTCGATGATGTTATCGTTTGTCACTTTCACGCAGCCTCCTTTCCACGCGGCCGAAGATTATCTCAAGCGTCGTCGTCAGCACAAGATAAACCACCGCCACCGTCACCAGCGGGAACCACGGCGCGAAGGTGCGGCTGCGGATTATGTCGCCCTTCTTCGTCAGATCCTCGATGGCTATGTATCCGGCGATAGCGGTTTCCTTGATGAGGGTTATAAACTCTTGCGTATAGGTAGGCAGGGCGATTTTTATGCCCTGCGGCAGGACTATGCTTTTCATCGTCTGCCACGAGGAGAGGCCGAGGCTGCGCCCCGCCTCCACCTGCCCCTTATCGACGGCGACAATGCCGCCGCGCAGCAGCTCGGCGATATAGGCTGCGCTGTTCAGGCCGAAGGCTATTATCGCCGCCGCCACCTTGGGCAGACCTCTGAGCGCTCTTATGGAGCCGAAAACCCCGAAGTATATAATAAGAAGCTGAACGACGGCGGGAGTTCCGCGGAACACTCTTATGTACGCCTGCGAAAACTTCTCAAAGGGCTTAAAGGACGAAAGCTTCATAAGGCACAGTATAATGCCCAAAACCGTGCCGATGATTATTGCCCCGACGGTAATCTCGACTGTAACGCCGAGGCCGCGCAGCAGCGAAAGCCAGCGGTCCTGGCGGATGAGGTTTTTTTCAAAGCCCTCGATAAATGATTCTCCAAGCTGTGAAAACCAGAGAGCTATGCTGTTCATCTCATTCACTTCCTTCTAAAACAAAGGGGGCAATTTCTTGCCCCCTTTTGGACTTTACGTTTATTTATTCGGCGTCTTCAACGTTCAGGCCATACTTGGTGAGCAGCTCGTCGGTCTTGCCGGTTTCGGCAAGGTCGTCGAGGCAGGCGTTGATAGCGCTGAGAAGCTCGGGGTTATCCTTGCGGACGGCTATGGCGTATTCCTCTTCGGTGAGGGCCTCGTCAAGCACGGTGAGAGCGTCGTTCTGCGCAACAATGCGAAGAGCGGGCTGCTCGTCAAGAACAACGGCGTCCAGCCTGCCGTTGGCAAGGTCGATAGCGGCGTCAACGGCCTTCTTAAAGCGGTTGAGGTCGGCGTTTTCAACGTTTTCCTCAACGTAGATGTCACCTGTCGTACCCTCCTGCACGCCTATCTTCTTGCCGGCGAGGTCGGCCGAGGAAGCGACCGTCGCGCCCTCCTTGGGAACGATGATTACCTGAGCGGCCCTGTAGTAGGGGTTGGAGAAGTTTACCTGCTCCAAACGCTCGTCGGTAACGCTCATGCCGGCGACAACCATATCGATCTGGCCGGAATTAAGGGCGGTGATGAGGGAGTCGAAGGCCATATCCTCAACGGAGAAATCCATGCCCACGAAATCGGCGATGGCCTTCGCGGTGTCAACGTCGTAGCCGACGATCTCGTCGTTTTCGCGGTACTCGAAGGGCTCAAATTCGGCGTTTGTACCCATTACGAGAGTGTCCTTGCCGAGCTCGGTGATTACGGGGGTGGGGTCAACGCCGTCGGTGTTGACGTTGGAATTATCGCCGGTATCGGGGTTCACGCCATCAAGGTTCGTCTGGGGCTGCTCGGTATCGTTGCCGCCGCAGGCCGCGAAAGCGCATACCGCGAGGGCAATAACGAGAACGAGAGCGAGAAGCTTTGTCAGTTTCATTTCAATCAAAATCCTTTCTATGTAAAATTTACACATTTATTATAATACGGACGGCGCGTTTTTGCAAGAGTTTTTTGAATAATTGTTAAATATTTTTCGCCAAAACAAAAGCGCCCCGTCGTCAGGGCGCGATTTTCAGCTTTGCATATATCTCCCGGCGGGAAACGCCCCGGTCGTTCGCGGCGGCCTTCATGGCGTCCTTTTCGCTCATTCCGCCGTCCGTATAAAGCCGCACGTGCTCGGCCACGGTCATTTCCTCCCAGCGGGAGCGTTCCTCGGCGGCGGCCTCCTCGCGGGGCCGGCCCTCGACCACAAGCACGTACTCGCCCCTCGGCGGCGACTGCTCGCAGCGGGCGAGAGCCGAGGCGAGGTCGGCGCGGTATATTTCCTCGTGCAGCATCGTCAGCTCGCGGCACAGGGCAATCCTGCGGTTGCCGAAGGCCGCCAGCATATCCCGAAGGGTGTTCGCGAGCTTATGCGGGGCCTCGTAAAAAATCATGGTGCGCTCCTCGGCCTTCAGCTTTTCCAGCATTTCGGCGCGGCCGCGCTTATTGACCGTTAAAAAGCCCTCGAACGCGAAGCGCCCCGTGGGCAGGCCGCTGGCGATAAGCGCGTTTATGGCGGCCACCGCGCCGGGAATGGGAACGACCTCCACGCCGTTTTCGGCGCAGAGCCTGACCAAATCCTCGCCGGGGTCGCTGACGGCGGGGGTGCCGGCGTCGCTGACAAGGGCTATACTTTCGCCTCGCTTAAGCCTTTCGAGCAGCATCTCGCCCCTTTCGCGGCGATTATGCTCGAAGTAGCTCACCATAGGCTTATCGATGTTCAAATAATTCAGCAGCCCTCGGGTGTGGCGGGTGTCCTCGGCGGCGATGAGGTCCGCCGAGCGCAGCGTTTCCACGCAGCGGTAGGTTATGTCGCCAAGGTTCCCTATGGGCGTGGCGCACAGATAAAGCTTGCCGTATGCCATTTATACTATCCCCTCGGTCACGTTTTGTATATATCTGCCCGCGTCGTCGTACATGAACACGGGCTTTTCGATTTTCAGCTGCGGCCTGCCGCCGAGCAGACCCTCCGCGAGTATCAAATTGGCGGGGGCGGAGCTGCGCGGGTAAACCACGGCCAGCCGCTTGGGCTCGATATTGTGCCGCCTGAAGGCGGAAAACACGTCGCAGAGCCGGTCGGCGCGATGCACCATAAACAGCCGCCCGCCCATTTTAAGGCAGTCGGCCGCGCTTTTGACAACCCCGTCCAGCGTACAGCGCAGCTCGTGGCGGCTGACGGCGAGGTCGTCGTTGGGGTTTACCAGCCCGCCGCCGGCGGGCATATAAGGCGGGTTGCAGGTGACGACGTCGAAGCGGCGCTTGCCGAACAGCGACGGAGCGTCGGCAAGGTCGGCGTTATGGACGGTTATCACGCCCTGAAGCGAGTTCAGCCTAACCGTGCGCGAGGCCATGTCGGCCACCCAAGGGGTTATCTCCACGGCGTCAACCGAGGCGGGCTCGTACAGGGCGCAAAGCAGCACGGGGATTATGCCCGTGCCGGTGCAAAGGTCAAGCACGCGCCCGCGCCTGCCCACCCGCGCGAATTTCGCCAGCAAAACGGCGTCGCTGCCGAAGCAGAAGCCGTCCTTGCTTTGAATTATTTTGTAACCCTTTATTCCAAGCTCCTCGATTTTTTCTCTGTCCGAAGCCATAGCCTTCTCTCCCGCAAAGCAATTCGCAATTAGTCTGATGGGGCTTCAAAAGAAGCCCCATCAAAGCTATTATGTTAGATTACTCCTGAGCGGGAGCGCCGACGGGACACGTGTCCGCGCAAGCGCCGCACTCGATGCACTGCTCGGCGTCAATCATGTACTTGCCGTCGCCCTCGCTTATGCAGCTGACGGGGCAGCCGTCCGCGCAAGCGCCGCAGCTGATGCAATCATCGCTGATTACGTATGCCATCTCAATACACCTCTCTTTATTTTATTCTATCTACATTGTATCATAAAAACTACAAATTTCAATACTTTTTTTGAAATTACTTGTGAAAAATTTTTCTTGATTTTTATAAACTCTGCCTGTATAATAGAAATAATAAACGCGGACTTGCCGCTTTTGGAGGGAAGAATATGGCCGGAAAACGTAAAAACATAGCGCACACCGTCTTTATCGACGGTTTGAGCGGAATGGCGCTGGGCCTTTTCGCCACGCTCATTGTGGGAACCATATTTGTGCAAATAAGCGAATATATAAGCGGCTCCCTCGGGAACTTGCTGTTGGTTGTGGGCAAGACGGCTCAGC
>CANRER010000124.1 GCA_947629615.1 uncultured Clostridia bacterium
CGGGGCGGATGCCGCGCTCCTGGTGGCCGCCGGCAGAAGGCGGCGCTGGCGCAGGCCAAGGCCGCCGGACTCATCAGTCGGGCCGAGGCGCAGATTGAGCGCGAGCGCGAGGCCGCCGTGGGCGAGCTGCGCGCGCAGGTGGCCGACATGGCTGTGGCCATCGCCGGCAAGGTCACCGAAAAGGAGATCGACCCCGCCGACCACGCCCGCCTCGTGGAGGACTTTCTGAGCGGCGAGGTTGAAAAGCAATGAGGGAAACGGGCACGATATACGGTAATTCTTTGTTTTCTTTGGCGTCCGAGGAGGGGAGCAGCACCCTTATCGATTCAAAGCTTGACGCCCTCATCAAGGAGCAGCTGGAGGCCATCGAGGCCGTTCGCGAGGAGGCGGGGGACTTTTTCTCCATGCTGGACGCGCCGCAGCTTTCCACCGAGGAAAAGCTGGGCATTGCGGACGCCGTTTTCGAGGGCTGCCATCCCTACGTGGTGAACACCGTGAAGCTGCTGGTTGAAAAGCGCAGCCTTGCCGCCTTCGGCTATTTGGTGAAGGCCTATGTAAAGGCCTATAACAAGGCCCATAACATCGCCGTCGTCACGGCGGTCACGGCGGTGGAGCTGAGCTCCGAGGCCGAGGCCTCCCTCACGGCGAAGCTCCGCGCCCGCTTGGGCAAGGAAATAGTCCTCAAAAAAAAGGTGGATCCGTCCGTCATAGGCGGGGTCACGCTGCGCACCGACGGCCTGCTCATTGACGGCAGCGTCCGCGGCAAGCTTGAGGACATCAAGAAAGAAATTGTTAGGTAGGTGAACAAATTGGAGCTCAAGCCTGATGAAATAAGCAAAATCATAAAGGACAGGATAAAGAACTATTCGGGTAAGGTCGAGCAGAAGGAAACAGGCTACGTTATCGAGGTGGGCGACGGCATCGCCAAGGTACACGGGCTGGAAAACTGCATGGCCAACGAGCTTGTGGAGTTTGAGAACGGCGAGTACGCCATGGCGCTCAACCTTGAGGAAACCGTCGTCAGCCTTGTTATTCTGGGCAGCGACGAGGGTATCCGCGAGGGCAGCGTCGTCAAGCGCACGGGCCGCGTTGTGAGCGTTCCCGTGGGCGAGGCCCTGATAGGCCGCGTGGTGAACGCGCTGGGCCTGCCGGTGGACGGCAAGGGTCCGGTGACGACCTCCGAAACCCGCCCCATCGAAAGCCCGGCTCCCGGCATAATCGAACGTAAGAGCGTCAGCGTGCCGCTCCAGACCGGCATCAAGGCCATCGACGCCATGATACCCATCGGCCGCGGCCAGCGCGAGCTGATTATAGGCGACCGCCAAACGGGCAAAACCACCATAGGCATAGATACCATAATTAACCAAAAGGGTAAGGACGTAATCTGCGTATATGTGGCTATCGGCCAAAAGAATTCCACCGTGGCCCAGATGGTCGATACGCTCCAAAGGAGCGGCGCGATGGATTACACCATCGTCGTTGCGGCCACCGCCGGCGAGCTCAGCCCCCTTCAATATATTGCGCCCTACGCGGGCTGTGCCATGGGCGAATACTTCATGTATAAGGGCAAAGACGTGCTTGTGGTCTACGACGACCTCAGCAAGCACGCCGTGGCCTACCGTGCGCTGTCGCTGCTTATCCGCCGCCCTCCGGGACGCGAGGCCTACCCCGGCGACGTGTTCTACCTGCACTCCCGCCTTTTGGAGCGCGCGGCCCGTCTGTCGCCCGAGCGCGGCGGGGGCAGCCTGACGGCTCTCCCCATAATCGAAACGCAGGCCGGCGACGTTTCGGCCTATATCCCCACTAACGTTATTTCCATCACCGACGGCCAGATTTTCCTTGAAACCGAGCTTTTCCACAGCGGCGTAATGCCCGCCGTGAACCCCGGCATAAGCGTGAGCCGCGTTGGCGGCAACGCCCAGCTCAAGGCCATGAAGAAGGTCGCCGGCACACTTAAGCTGGCTTATGCCCAGTACCGCGAGCTTCAGGCCTTCGCGCAGTTCGGCTCCGACCTCGACGCCGACACCAAGGCCCGCCTCGACCAAGGCGCGCGAATAGTCGAGGTGCTTAAGCAGGACAGAAACGCCCCCGTATCGGTGGAAAATCAGGTGCTTATCATTTACGCCGTTACCGAGGGCTATCTTGAGCCGGTGGCCGTCGAGGATATCCGCGACTTCGAGCGCGAGCTTTTTGATTACGCCGCCTCGACCTACCCCGATATATACAAAAACATCGCCGAAACCGGCGCTCTCAGCCCCGAAACCGAGGAAATGATGAAGGCGGCCATAACCGAGTGCCGCGACAAGTTCCTTAAAGCGAGGTAAGCGCCATGGCAGAGTCGATGAAGGCCATAAAAAGCCGCATAAAAAGCGTTGAAAACACCCGCCAGATAACCAAGGCGATGGAGCTTGTGGCCACCGGCAAGCTGCGCCACGCCAAGGAGCGCATAGAACACAGCCGCCCGTTTTTCGAGCTGCTGAAGGGCGCTCTCGAGGACATCGAGGCCCAAAACCGCGACTTTACCTCGCCCTTCACAAAGCCCGCCTCGGGCGGGCGCACCTGCCGCATAGTCATCGCGGGCGACCGCGGGCTGGCCGGAGGCTACAACAGCAATCTGTTCAAGGCCGCCGCCGCCGAGGAGGGCGACCTTATCCTCCCCATAGGCCGCAAGGCCGTGGAGCTGTACCGCCGCAAGGGCTTTGAAATTTTAAGCGGCGATTACGCCGTCGCCGAGGACGTTTCCGTGGGCAGCTGCGGCGCTATCGGCGAGGAGCTGGCCAAGGCTTTCCTGCGCGGGGACTTCGACCGGCTTACGATAAGCTATACCTCGTATATCAACGTGCTTACGCAATCCCCCGCCTCGATGGAAATTCTGCCCATAGCCTCGGGCACGCGCGAACGCGCCAAGGGCGGGCTCATCATATACGAGCCCTCGGCCGAGGCCGTGTTCAACAGCATTGTGCCGCAGTATATCAGCGGCATTGTCTACGGCGCGCTCTGCGAGTCCGTCGCGTCGGAGCTGAGCGCCCGCCGCGCCGCGATGGAGGCCGCCAATAAGAACGCCGACGAGATGATCTCCGGCCTGAGCCTCAGGTATAACCGGGCCCGTCAAGCCTCCATAACGCAGGAAATAACCGAGATCGTCGCGGGCAGCGAGGCATAAACCACATTGAAGGAAGGTAGCATTATGAATAAAGGCAAGGTAATTTCCGTAGTCGGCCCCGTTCTGGACATAAGGTTTTCCGAGGGCGGCCTTCCCGACCTTCTCAACGCCATTGAAGTCACCCGCCCCGACGGGAACAAAATGACGGCCGAGGCCGTTCAGCACGTGGGCGACGACGTTGTGCGCTGCATAGCCATGAGCAGCACCGACGGCCTTGTGCGCGGCGCGGAGGCGGTCGATACCGGCGGCCCCATAACCGTGCCTGTGGGCGACTGCACTCTCGGCAGAATATTCAACCTGCTGGGCGAGCCGGTGGACGATTTGCCCGCCCCCGAGGCCCCCGAGCGTTGGAGTATTCACCGCCCGGCCCCGAGCTACGACGAGCAGGGCGGCTCTACCGAAATTCTCGAAACCGGCATTAAGGTCGTCGATCTTATCTGCCCCTACGCCAAGGGCGGCAAAATCGGCCTGTTCGGCGGCGCGGGCGTCGGCAAGACGGTGCTCATAATGGAGCTTATAAACAACGTTGCCAAGGAACACGGCGGACTGAGCGTGTTCACCGGCGTAGGCGAGCGCACCCGCGAGGGCAACGACCTTTACAACGAAATGAAGGAGAGCGGCGTTTTAAGCAAAACCGCGCTGGTCTACGGCCAGATGAACGAGCCGCCGGGAGCCAGAATGAGGGTCGGCCTCAGCGGCCTTACGATGGCCGAATATTTCCGCGACCGCGAAGGTCAGGACGTGCTGCTCTTCATTGACAATATTTTCCGCTTTACGCAGGCCGGCAGCGAGGTCAGCGCCCTTTTGGGCCGTATGCCCTCCGCCGTTGGCTACCAGCCCACGCTGGCGACCGAGATGGGCGCTCTTCAGGAGCGCATTACCTCGACCAAAAAGGGCAGCATTACCTCGGTTCAGGCGGTATACGTTCCCGCCGACGACCTGACCGACCCCGCCCCCGCGACGACGTTCGCTCACCTTGACGCGACGACGGTTCTTTCGCGTCAGATAGCCTCGCAGGGCATATATCCCGCCGTTGACCCGCTGGATTCCACCTCGCGCATACTTTCGCCCGACGTTGTTGGCAAGGAGCATTACGAGGTGGCCCGCGCCGTGCAGCGCATACTTCAGCGTTACAACGAGCTTCAGGACATCATCGCCATTATGGGTATGGACGAGCTCAGCGAGGAGGATAAGCTCACCGTAAGCCGCGCCAGAAAGGTTCAGCGCTTCCTTTCGCAGCCGTTCAGCGTGGCCGAGCAGTTCACGGGTATGCAGGGCAAGTACGTTCCCGTCAAGGAAACCGTGCGCGGCTTTAAGGAAATCGTCGAGGGCCTTCACGACGACCTGCCCGAGTCGGCCTTCCTGTTCGCCGGCACAATCGACGACGTTATAGCCA
>CANRER010000125.1 GCA_947629615.1 uncultured Clostridia bacterium
GGGGTTAAGCCTGTAATAGCCCCTTTTAGGGGCTGTGCAAGCCACCGGTTCAACCGGTGGTCTTGACTATTCCAAAAAGTCACGAAGCTTTTTACTGCGGCTGGGGTGGCGGAGCTTACGCAGGGCTTTAGCCTCGATTTGGCGGATACGCTCACGGGTGACGTTGAAGGCGCTGCCCACCTCCTCGAGGGTGCGGGCGCGGCCGTCCTCAAGGCCGAAGCGCAGACGCAGCACCTTTTCCTCGCGGGGGGCAAGGGTGCCGAGCACATCCATGAGCTGCTCCTTCAGCAGCATGAACGAAGCGGCCTCGCTGGGGGCCGGGGCCTCGTCGTCGGGGATAAAGTCGCCGAGGTGGCTGTCCTCCTCCTCGCCGATGGGCGTTTCGAGAGAAACGGGCTCCTGTGCGATTTTCATTATCTCGCGCACCTTATCCACGCTCATGCCCATTTCCTTGGAAATTTCCTCGGCGGTGGGCTCGCGGCCCAGCTCCTGAAGAAGCTGGCGAGATACGCGCATCAGCTTGTTGATGGTTTCGACCATATGCACAGGTATGCGTATGGTGCGGGCTTGGTCGGCGATGGCGCGGGTGATGGCTTGACGTATCCACCATGTGGCGTAGGTGGAGAACTTGTAGCCCTTGGTGTAGTCGAACTTTTCGACAGCCTTTATAAGGCCCAGATTGCCCTCCTGAATTAGGTCGAGGAACAGCATACCTCGCCCCACGTAACGCTTGGCTATGCTCACCACAAGGCGGAGGTTCGCCTCGGTCAGCTTGTTTTTGGCGCTTTCGTCGCCCTTGCTCATGAGCTCGGCGTAATAAAGCTCCTCCTTGGGCGTGAGCAGCGGCACCTTGCCTATCTCCTTAAGGTACATACGGACATGGTCGTCAATGTTGATGCTGTCGGGTATGGTGAGGTTTTCCAGATCCTCGTCCGGCACGTCGTCCATATCCTTGAGCTCGGCGTCGATGTCGCCCACCACGTCGATACCCATTGCCTCGAGGTTGTCGTAAAGCTTTTCGATTTGGTCAACGTCCAGCTCCAGCTCGCCGAGAGATTTTTCGATGTCCTTCTTTGTGAGCATACCCTTTTGTTTGCCCTTGTCGATAAGCCCCTTGAGGATAGCCTTCATGTCGGCCGCGGGGTTGGCGGCGGCGTTATTGTTTTCGTCCATGTCACATTCCTGCCTTTCGGTTGTTCTTGAGCAATTCGGCCAGCAGCGTCAGATCGCCGGCCTTTTCGGCGTCGGCTATGCGCTCCTTTAGGATTTCGTCCCTGATTACATTTATATAATCCCCGGCGGCCTTGGCCGCGCTTTGGGGGTCGTCCGTTTTTACGAGCACGGCGGCAAGCTCCTCCTCGCGGCCGCGATAGGCCTCGAGCAGGCGGCGTTCGGCGTCGCCGCCGTCCTTATAGATTTCCACGATTTTTCGGAAAATATCCCTATGTATTCCTTCGGAAAACAACTCTTCGTCGAGGTTGTCCGCAATTTTGGCATAAAGAGCCGCGTCAACGGCGATAAGCCCCAGCAACCTCCGCTCGGCGGATTCGCGCCTGCCGCCGGGAGAACCCTCCCTCGCGGTTCGAGACGCGGCCACGCTTTTTCGCACCTCGTCGGCGACAGCCCTCTGCCGCAGCCGGCCCCCGGCCTTGCGCACCTCCGTGGCGATGGCCTCGTAGCTGATGCCGGTTTTCGCCGAAAGGTCGCGCATATAGGCCTCGCGCTCCACGGCGTTCTGTATACCGGCGAAAAGCGCGGCGGCCTCGTTAATCAGCTCCACCTTTTGGGAAACGTCGTCCCTGTCGTACCTCGCGAGCAAGTCGTTCACGCGGTTGCCCGTGACCGAGTTCGACTCCGCGAGCAGCTTTTCAAACTCCCCGCCGCCGTACTTGCGGACAAATTCGTCGGCGTCCTTGCCGTCGGGTATCGTTATTACGCGAAGGCGCACGTCCATTCCCTTGAATATCTCGAAGGCGCGGTCGCGGGCCTTTTTGCCGGGCTCGTCCATGTCGTAGCACAGATACACCGTGTTTCCGCGGGCCAGCAGGCGAGCCTGAGCCTCGGTAAGAGCGGTGCCGCAACCGGCCACCGCGCAGTCTATTCCGGCTTGGTGCAGGCTTATTACGTCCATATAGCCCTCGACCAGAATGTAGTAGCCGCGCCGGCTTTTCCTCGCCAGATTAAGGGCGAACAAATTATTTCCCTTGTTGTAGACTATGCTTTCGGGCGAATTAACATACTTGTTGGTTTCGTCACCGTTCATTTTGCGGCCGGCGAAGCCGATAAGGTTGCCGCGCACGTCGAAAATCGGGAACATCACGCGGCCTCGGAAGCGGTCGAACACATGGCCCCGTTCGTTGCGCACGCAAAGCCCGGCCTCAACTATCATGTCGCGCGGGTAGCCCTTGGCCTGCAAATGCTTCAACAGGCCGTCCCAGCCCTTGGGCGAGTAGCCCAGCCCGAAGGACGCGACGGTCTTGCTCGTCAGGGCGCGGCGTTGGAAGTAGGCCCGCGCCTCGGCCCCCTCGTCGCTGAAAAGGCAGTCGCGAAAATAGCGGGCGGCATCCTTATTCATGGCGTAGATTTCGCGCTTGCGGCGGTAGCGGTCCTCCCCGTCGCCCGACGGGTCGGGCAGGCGAACGCCCGCGCCGTCGGCAAGGAGCTTTACCGCGTCGGGAAAGTCGAGCCCCTCGGCGCTCATCACGAATTGGAACACGCTGCCCCCGGCCCCGCAGCCGAAGCAGTGATAAAGCTGCTTGTCCGGGTCAATGTGGAAGGAGGGAGTTTTTTCCTTGTGAAAAGGGCAGCAGGCCACATAGCCCGAGCCGCTTTTCTTGAGCCGAACGTAGCGCGAGGCTATCTCGACCAGATCGACCGCGTTTCGCACCTCGTCGATCTGCTCATCGGTATACCGGCCTGCCAAGGCTATCCCCTCCTTAAAAGAATGTACTAAAATAATTCGACGTTCCTTGCAAAAATCCTTCCTTTTGTTTTAGATAATTTTAATTGTTTCCATTATTTTATATTCTATACCCGTTTTTTGCCGCCGCTTTGAGGCGCGGCCCCAAGTAATATTTATGCCGGACGCGTCCTAAAAATGCACAGCGGGCAAAAGGGCGCGTCCGCGGCGGGCCTTGGGCGAAATTTTTCTTGACTGTATATAAAAAGTGTTGTATAATTATACATATGAATGTATGGCTCTTGGAGGCGACGGCCCGTGAAAAACATAGCGCTAATCGTTAATTTTGAAAAAGCAGGCGCCCGCGAGGCGGCTCTGCGCCTGATTGCCGCCCTTAAGGGCAAGGCCGCCGTTTACGGCGACGAGGCCGCCGGCGCGGTTCTGCCCGTTCCGGCCCTCCCCGACAGGGAGCTTTTCGCCGCCTGCCCCACGGTTGTGTCGCTCGGCGGCGACGGCACGCTCATCGACGCGGCCGACCGCTGCGCGCCCTACGGCAGCGTGCTGTTGGGCGTTAATCTGGGGCGGCTGGGCTTTCTTTCCACGGTGGAGGGCAACAGCCCCGAGGCTGCCGCCGCCTTCATACTTTCGGATTTCGCCTGCGAGGAACGCGCCATGCTCCGCTGCGTCGTCCGCAGGGAGGGGGGCGAGGCTATCGAGCGGCACGCGCTGAACGACGTTGTGCTGACGAGGGGAACCGGGCGTATGCCCACGTTTTCGGCCTATATGGACGGGCGGCTTTTGAGCAGCCTGCGGGCCGACGGCCTCGTACTGGCGACGCCCACCGGCTCCACGGCCTATTCGCTTTCGGCGGGAGGGCCGCTGCTCGCGCCGGATACGGACGCTTTTGTGATGTCGCCCATCTGCCCGCACAATCTTTCGGCTCGGGCAATGGTGCTGCCGGCCGGGCGCACGGTGACGCTCGCCGCCGACGGGCCCGTCAGCTTAAGCGTGGACGGGCAGGAGGCCATACCCCTCGACGGGGCGGCGGCGGAGGTCAGCAAAAGCCCCTACGTGACGCGGCTGGCTATGCGCGAGGGCGAGGATTTTTACGAGCTTGTCAGGAAAAAGCTCGTCACAGGCATTCAGTAAACGCCTAATTCGGGAGGATAAAAAATGAGAATGAAACGACAAAACGCCATTCTTCGGCTTATTGTTGAAAAAAATATAGAAACCCAGCAGGAGCTCACCGACGAGCTTTGCCAAATGGGCTTCGACGTGACGCAGGCCACCGTTTCGCGCGATATTAAGGAGCTTCGCATAGTGAAGCGGCTGAACGAGGAGGGCCGCTACGTCTACGCCCACAGCGGCATAAGCAGCGACGCCGATTTGGCCGACCGCTTCACCGTGATTTTTGAAAAAAGCGTCGTCAGCGTGGAGTACGCCGTGAACAACATCGTCGTAAAAACGCTCAGCGGCATGGCGCAGGCCGCAGCCGCCGCGCTGGACGCGATGGACTTTCCCGAGGTGGTCGGCACAATCGCCGGCGATGACACCATCATTATGGTGGTGCGCAGCGAGGAAAGCGCCCGCAAGCTGGTCTACCGCCTCCGCAGCATGACTGAATAGAAAAGGGG
>CANRER010000126.1 GCA_947629615.1 uncultured Clostridia bacterium
TATGTGCTTGAGGAGGACAACATCCATGAGGATTCTCCCTACTTCTACCTCACCCGTCTTGCCGCCAAGTGCACTGCCAAGCGCATGGTTCCCGACTATATTTCCGAAAAGATGATGCTCAAGCTTAAGGTGGACAAGAACGGCAATGGCAACTGCTATACCTGCATGGGCTGCCGCAGCTTCCTCACCCCTTATGTGGACGAGAACGGCAAGCCAAAGTATTACGGCCGCTTTAATCAGGGTGTTGTCACTATAAACCTCGTTGACGTTGCCTGCACCGCCATGCGCGACGACAAGGGCGAGGCCGGCTTCTGGAATATCCTTGATGAAAGACTTGAGCTTTGCCACAGGGCGCTCCAGTGTCGCCATGAAAGGCTCGAGGGCACGCTTTCCGACGCGGCCCCCATACTCTGGCAATACGGCGCGCTGGCCCGCCTAAAGAAGGGCGAACCCATAACCAAGCTGCTCCACGGCGGGTATTCCACCCTTTCGCTGGGCTACGCCGGTCTTTGGGAGTGCGTTTACGCCGTTACCGGCAAAAAGCTGACCGAGCCCGAGGGCGAGGAGTTCGGCCTTAAGGTAATGAGGGCCTTAAACGACGCCTGCGCCAAGTGGAAGGCCGCCGAAAACATCGACTATTCGCTCTACGGCACGCCGCTCGAATCCACGACCTATAAGTTCGCGAAGGCCCTTCAGCGCCGCTTCGGCGTCATCGAGGGCGTCACCGATAAAAACTACATCACCAACAGCTACCACGTCCATGTGACCGAGCCGATCGACGCTTTCGACAAGCTCGCGTTGGAATCCAAGTTCCAAGCTCTCTCGCCCGGCGGAGCCATCAGCTACGTCGAGGTTCCCAATATGCAGCAAAACGTCGAGGCCGTCGTCGAGGTGATGAAGTTCATCTACGACAACATCATGTACGCCGAGCTGAACACCAAGTCCGACTACTGTCAGGAGTGCGGCTACGACGGTGAGATACGCATAGCCGAGGAGGACGGCAAGTTGATTTGGAAATGCCCCAACTGCGGCAACACCGACCAAAGCCGCATGAACGTGGCTCGCCGCACCTGCGGTTATATCGGCACGCAGTACTGGAATCAGGGCCGCACGCAGGAAATCAAGGAGCGCGTGCTTCATCTGTAAGCGCGATTAAGGAGGTAGCCCCGTGTACTACGGCGAAATAAAAAACTGCGACATCGCCAACGGCGTCGGCGTGCGCGTGACGCTGTTCGTGTCGGGCTGCACAAACCGCTGCAAGGGCTGCTTTCAGCCGCAAACGTGGGATTTCAACTTCGGCTCTCCCTTTACCGACGAAACGGCGGACGAGCTTATCCGCCTGCTCAGCCCCGGCTATATTCGCGGGCTGACGATACTCGGCGGCGAACCCTTCGAGCCGGTGAACCAGCCCGCCCTTTTGGAGCTGTTAAGGCGCGTTAAAGCGGAGCTGCCGCAAAAGGACGTGTGGATATTTTCGGGCTTCCGCTACGACGACGAGCTCACCCGCGAGGGGGCGTACCCCTGCCGCACCGAAACGGCGGAGCTGCTCTCCCTTTGCGACATACTGGTTGACGGCCGCTTTGAGGAGGATAAAAAGAACATCAGCCTTAAGTTTCGCGGCTCGGAAAACCAGCGGATTATCGACCTTAACGAAACCCGCCGCCAAGGCAGACTCACCCTTTGGGACGAGCGCGGCTCGGATAACTGAATAAAAGCGCCTCGTATGGGGCGCTTTTTTAGTATTGACAAATCGGTGAAAAGTAGTATAATAAAGTTGAGAGGTGGCAAGATGTATCGGAACAAGTCAAAAGATAAAATTGAACCTATGCCCAAAAAACAATTCAGAAAAATAGAGAAGGCCTTCAAAAAGAACGGCGGAACCTTTCAATACGGAGAATTGACGGATAAGTATTTGGAAAGTAAAAATGCGGAAGCGATAACCTATAATAAGAATACAATTTTAGTAAGGCAGAATCCGGGACGGGCAAGTGTTTTCGAAGAATTAATTCATGCCACACAATATAAAACCAACGAAAACACGGGAACATACGAAAGCAGATTGAAGTGCGAGGTTGAAGCGCAGAAAAAGCTTTTAAGAAATGCGGTCGTATACAAATTAACGAAATCTGAAATTGAGCAGACGAAAAACGCTCTTAAGGCCTATGAAAAGGAACTGATTGAATATTATAAAAACGGAGGCGCATAATATGTTGAAGGTTTTAGATGTGTTTAATATTGGCGATATGCTTTCTGTTACTCTCGACGGAAATTGCGCGGAACTGTCAAACGGCAGTAAATTGATTGACGAAAACGGAAATGACGTTTTCGTATTGTCTGTTGCTATGACGCGCCATGAAAATCCGCACGATATTTCAAAAAGCACCACCATTTTGGTTAAACCATGCGATTTAAGAATTGGCAGTAATTTGTCTATCGCGTAGATAACGGCTAAATAAAAGCGCCTCGTATGGGGCGCTTTTTTATCGTTGAAATCTCTGCTTAATATTATCCAAATCAGCCTTCCTTAAGCTCGCTGACGGAATAGCCGCAGCCGCCGGTTTCCTCGGCGAGGGTAACGGCGTCCTCGGCGCTGTCCGCGCAGACGAAAAGCGTCAGACATTCCTTCATGATAAAGCCCTCGGCGGACGAAGCGCGCATTGAGTCGATAATGCCGTCGTAATAACCGAAGGCGTTATATATGACGATGGGCTTTTTGTGGCGGCCAAGCTGTTTAAGCGTCAAAATTTCAAAAAATTCCTCGTATGTGCCTATGCCGCCCGGCATGATGATAAAGGCGTCGGCGTTTTCCTCCATAAGCCGCTTGCGTTCGCGCATATCCTCGGTAAAGGTCAGCTCATCACATTCGGTATATATGGCCTCGATGTCCTCCTCCTTAAAAAAAGTGGGGATAATGCCGTGTATACGAGCCCCTCCCCTTTTGGCCCCGCGGGCGGCGGCTCCCATCAGTCCTCGCGCCCCCGCGCCGAAAACCATGCTGTGGCCGCGGTCGGCAAGCACGCCGCCAAGAGCCTCGGCGGCGGCAATATATTTTTCGTCAATGCTCGGCGACGCCGCGCCGTAGACGCATATTCTTAACCCCATGTTTTGTCCTCCCTGATATTGTATTATATATATTATATCCGCTTTTTTGCGTTTTGTCAATAAAAACAAAAGCCGGGGCAAGCCCGGCCTAATTTATTCTTCGTTCTGTTCCTTTGTTCCGACAAACACCTTCACCGAAAGAACGCGGTTCATATCGGCGCGGTTAATAACCACGTGCAGATGCTCATAATCGAAGCTGTCGCCCTCGGAGGGGATTTTGCCGAGCTGATGCGCGGCGAAGCCGCCGACGGTAGTAATGTCGTCCACAGGCTCGCCGTCGAGGTCAAATTTCTCGAAAAAGTCGTCGATACCGGCCGCGCCGTCCACTATGTAAACGGTGTCGGTGATTTTGCGAAATTCGTAAACCTCGTCGTCATGCTCGTCGTATATCTCGCCGACAAGCTCCTCCAGCACGTCCTCGAGCGTAACGACGCCGACCGTGCCGCCGTATTCGTCCTGCACTATCACCATGTGGCTTTTGCTGTCCTGAAAAAGCTTGAGCAGCCGCGACACCTTCATCTCGGCGAAAACGTAAGTAGCCGGGCGGATAAGCTCGTTCCAGTCGGCGTCCTCGCTTTGACCGAAAAAGTCCTTTTGGTGGATAACGCCGCGTATATCGTCGGGAGTGTCATCATAGACGGGCAGGCGCGAGAAGCCGGTTTCGTTAAACGCGTCGGCCACTTTTTCGCGGCTCCAGCTTATATCAACGCCCTCCATATCCACACGCGGGGTGAGAATATCGGTGACGTCAAGGTCATAAAACTTAACTGCGTTTTTAATCAGCTCGCCCTCCTGCTCCTCAATTTCGCCGTCCTCGGTGGCCTCGTCAACCATTGTGAGCAGCTCCTGCTCGGTGACGGAATCGTCCTCGCCGCCCATGTGCGAGGCGATGAAGTTTTGCCACGTGTTGAACACCGCCGCAAGAGGGGTAAGCAAAAACGACACGAACGACAAAATTGGAGCGGCGAAGCGCACAAAGCCGTCGGGGCGGCGCTTGGCCATTGTTTTGGGAGTAATCTCGCCGAAAATCAGCACCAGCACCGTCATCACCACGGTCGAAACCGTGACGCTCAGGTCCTGATTACGGATAAGGCGGGCGAAAAGCACCGTGGAAAGAGATGTCGCGAGGATATTGACGATATTGTTGCCGATAAGAATTACCGAAAGCAGCTTGTCGTACCCGTCGGCCATGCGCATAATCCGCTTGGCCTTTTTGCTGCCCTCGTCGGCCTCGTTCTTCATTTTTATCCTGTTGAAGGCGAGAAACGCCGTTTCAGCCGAGGAAAAAAACGCCGAAAACAATATCAGAACCGCTATTGCCGCAATTTGCAGCAACGTACTGCCGTCCATTACGGACACCATCTCCTTAAAAATTTTACTGCGTTGTATATTGTTGTAAATTATATCACATTTATCCGAGCTTGT
>CANRER010000127.1 GCA_947629615.1 uncultured Clostridia bacterium
TAAAAACCCCCTTACTGTCCATAGTATGGACAGCGGGGGGTTCGTTTATTCCGGGGCGGGGCCCAAATCGTACAGCCTTGAATAGATAAAATCGTAAAGCCGCACACGCCGGAGGTAGCGGTCCGTTTCGCCGAAGGGAATGGCGCTCATGCCGCCCTCCGAGGCGAGCCATTTATCCACGTTGCCCTCGCCGGCGTTATAGGCCGCGACGGCGCAGCGCAGGTCGCCGCCGTACTTATCGAGAAGGTATCTCAAATACCGTGCGGCGATGCGGATACTGAACTCCGGGTTGAAGGACGCGCCCTCGCGGTACTCCATGCCGCCCATTTCCGCCGCGTAGCGGGCGGTCGCGTCGGTGAGCTGAGCCAGCCCCTTGGCCCCGGCGGGACTGACGGCGGCGGGGTCGAAGTTGCTTTCGGCCTTTATCACGGCGTAAATAAGGCTGGGCCTGACACCGTTGGCCCGCGCCCCGGCGAGTACGGCCTCTTTATACGGGGCGGGAAAACCGCCGTATAGCAGCAGCAGCGCCAAAATCGCCGCGAGCGCGGCGCAGGCAAGGCCCCGCGTCAAATTCCGCGTTCTCGGCATAATGCCTCCTTCACCTTTTTTTCAAGAGCCTCCACGGAGGAGGAATTTTCTATCAAAACGCAGGCCCCGTCGTAAGGGGTTTGACTGCGTATCCTTGCGGCGGCCTCCGCGCGGGTGAGGCCGTCGCGCTCCATTATCCGCGCGAGGCGCAGCCCCTCGGGGGCGGTGACGCACCAAACCTCGCCGCAGATACGGTCGAGCCCGCTTTCCTTAAGCGCGGCCGCGTCGATGACGACGACCTCGCCGCTGTGGGCGGCGGCCTCGGCGGCGATGGCCTCGGCTATCGGCGGGTGGGTCAGGGCGTTCAGCTTTTTCAGCTTTTCGCCGTCGGAGAACACGGCCCTGCCGAGGGCGCGGCGGTCAAGCGTGCCGTCGGGCGCGACGAAGCGCTCGCCGAAGGCCGCTTTGATTTTTTCCAATATATCGGGGCGCGATGTCACCTCGTGGCCAACCTTATCGGCGTCGATAACATGACAGCCCAGCCGCCGCAGAACGGACGCGGCGGCGCTTTTGCCCGCGCCGGTAAGGCCCGTAAGACCGATTATCATTTCATCACCTTATTTCGCCTCGTACCAGCTTTTGCCGGTGTGTACGTCGGCCACCAGCGGCACGTTCAAGCTGACGGCGTTTTCCATTTCGCGGCGGAGCAGCTCGCCCGCGCGGGCGGCCTCGGCCTCGGGGGCCTCGATGATAAGCTCGTCGTGAATTTGGAGAATCAGCCGCGAGTTGGGACACTCCTTTTTAAGCGCGTCGTATACCCGCACCATCGCTATCTTTATGATGTCGGCGGCGCTGCCCTGTATGGGGGTGTTCATCGCGACGCGCTCGCCGAAGGCGCGAAGGTTGTGGTTGCGCGAGTCCAGCTCCGGCACGGCGCGGCGGCGGCCGAAAATGGTGGAAACGTAGCCGTCAGCCTTGGCGGCGGCTATGGTTTTTTCCATATACTCCTTTACGCCGTGGTATTTTTCAAAATAGCTTTCAATATACCGCTTCGCCTCGGCGCGGCTGATTTTCAGCTCGCCGGCGAGAGAAAACTCGCCTTGGCCGTAGATTATGCCGAAGTTGACGGTTTTTGCCCGCGAGCGCATCTCGGGCGTTACGCAGAAGTCCGGCACGCCGAAAACCTGCATGGCAGTGAGGGTGTGAATATCGTCGTTTTCGCTAAAGGCGCGGCACATTGCCTCGTCGCCGGAGATGTGCGCCAGCACGCGCAGCTCTATCTGGCTGTAGTCGGCGTCCACCAGCAGGCAGCCCTCCTTCGCCACAAACATCTTGCGCAGCTCGCGCCCCAGCTCGGTGCGGACGGGGATATTCTGCAAATTCGGCTCGGCGGAGCTTATGCGGCCCGTGGCCGTGACCGTCTGGTTAAGCGACGAGTGAATACGGCTCTCGCCGTCCACCAACGGGAGCAGCGCGTCGGTATAGGTGCTTTTCAGCTTGGCCGCGCGGCGGTATTCGATGATCAGGTCGATTATTTCGTGGCGGGAGCGCAGCTTTTCGAGCACCTCACTGTCGGTGCTGTAGCCGCGCTTGCTCTTTTTCACCACGGGCAGGCCCAGCCGCTCGAAAAGCACCGCGCCGAGCTGCTTGGGCGAATTGAGGTTGAACTCGCCCCCGGCCATAAAGTATATGCTCTGTTCGAGCCCGGCTATGCGTTCGCCGAGCATTTCGCCGAAAAGGCGCAGCTGCTCGACGTCGATTCGGCAGCCCTCGCGCTCCATGGAAAACAGCACCCTTTCGAGCGGCAGCTCGATGCCGCGCAAAAGCTCGCTTTGGCCGCGCCGCTCTATTTCCTCCGTCTGCGCCCGCATGAGGGCGGGCAGCGACGAGGCCGCGCAGGGCAGCGACCGGGCGCGGCACAGCTCTCTAAGGTCGTAGACCGACTGCTGCGGGTCGAGGATATACGCGCCTATCTCGGTGTCGTAAAAATCGCCGCCGAGGGTTATCCCGATGGCCGCGAGGCTGTGCATGGCGCTTTTGACGCGGTGGGAAATTTTTTTCGACGGCCCCTCGAGAGCGGGGCGCAGAGCCTCGAGCGGAGCGGTAAGCTCCTTCCCGTCGAGGGAAAAGACCGTTTTGCCGTCCTCCCAGATAATAAAGGGCAGCTCGTCGGCCTTGGCCGCGGCGGCAAGCTCCTCCTCCGAGGCGAGAGCCGCGTCGGGGTCGGGAGCGTCGGGGGCCTCCTCGGGGGCCTCGCCGAGGCCGAGCCTTTCGGCTATCCTCCGCAGTTCAAGCCGCTCCAGCACGCCGGAGAGCGCGGCCTCGTCGGCGGGACGAATGGCCGCCGCCTCGACGGAAAAGTCGAGCGGTATGTCGCGGCGTATCTCGCAGAGGTCGTAGCACAGATAGGCCATATCCCTGCCGTCGGTCAGCTTTTGCCGCCAGCCCTTTTTGATGAAGGGGTCGTCGATGCTTTCGTATATACCGTCGAGGCTGTGAAATTTTTTGATAAGCTCGAAGGCCGTTTTTTCGCCTATGCCGCTCACGCCGGGAACGTTGTCGCTGTTGTCGCCCATGAGGGCCTTGACGGCCACGAATTCCCGAGGGGTTACGCCGTATTTTTCCACCACGGCGGCGGCGTCGTAAACGTCGGTTTTGGTTTGGGAATAGCTGGTGGTCGTCAGTAGCACGTGGGTGGTGGGCGAAGCGAGCTGAAGGTCGTCCTTATCGCCGGTGGCTATGCCGCACCAAACGCCGTTTTCCTCGCACACGCGGCTGACGTGGCCGATTATGTCGTCGGCCTCGTAGCCCTCAAGCGAAAGCTGAAGCACGTTCATCGCCGAAAGCAGCTCCTTAAGGTAGGGGAGCTGAGCGGCGAGGTCGTCGGGCATACCCTTGCGCTGGGCCTTGTATTCGCCGTACATTTTGTGGCGGAAGGTGGGGGCTTTAAGGTCGAAGGCCACGCAGAGAGCGTCGGGCGAATAGTCCTCCTTAAGGCGGAGAAGGATATTCATAAAGCCGTGAATGGCGTTGGTGGGGACGCCGTCCTTGGTGGAAAGCGGCCTTATGCCATAATAGGCCCTGTTGACAATGCTGTTGCCGTCGATGATAATAAGCTTTTTCATGGCGGAGCTCCTTTTGTTTGTTTTTGCGGTCATACCTTTATTATACTCAGCCGCGGCGGATTTTTCAATCCTTTTTACGGCAAAAAAGGCAGAAAAAAACGGAACCCGAAAAAGGCTCCGTTTGCAGTTACAACAATTAAACTTCTGGGAAAAGGAGATTAATTTTTGTGAAGCGCATAGCACTCGCTGCAGTAAATGGGTCTGTCGTTCTTGGGAACGAAGGGAACCTTGGCTTCCTTTCCGCAATCGGCGCAGACAGCCGTGTACATCTCGCGGCCTTCCCTGAGAGCCGACTTTTTCTTTGCGCGGCACTCTTTACATCTCTGAGGCTCGTTCTGGAAGCCTTTCTCCGCATAGAACTCCTGCTCGCCCGCGGTGAACACGAATTCCTGTCCGCAATCCTTGCAGACTAAGGTCTTGTCTTCGTACATACAAATCTCCTCGCTTAGTATAGAAATTATTTTACCCTTGTTAGGGTGCTCCCCCTCCACGGGCGTATAACAACTGGAGCGGATGACGGGAATCGAACCCGCGCGACCTGCTTGGGAAGCAGGGACTCTGCCATTGAGCTACATCCGCGTATAGCATTGGCAGAAGCTTATAGCCGAAGCTGATATATCAACCGCGTTTTCCGTAACACCGAAATCAGATTCCGTCCTCGCCGCTGATTTTTTCAAACTTCCGGCGTATGCGCTGAATGGCGTTGTCAATTGCCTTAGGGTCCTTCCCGAGCCGCGCGCCTATGTCGGCGTAGCTTTCGCCCCGCAGGTAATAAAGCAGCACCCGGCATTCGAGCTTTGAAAGAAATCTCGCTATCCTGTCGCCGAGAAAAACCACCTTCTCGCGGCCGATAACGATACCCTCTG
>CANRER010000128.1 GCA_947629615.1 uncultured Clostridia bacterium
CGACGCTGTCCGAAACAGCCCCCTCGGCGAGCGTATGCGCAAGGCGAGGCTCCATCGCGAGTCGCCTTTCATGATAGACCTGCCAGTGAGCGAGCTTGGCCTCGGCTCGCCCGCCATTGAGGGCGAAACGGCGGCGGTGCAGGGCATAATCGACTGTTGGTTCATCGAAGGCGATACCGCCGTTATCGTGGACTACAAGACCGACCGATACGACGACCCGTCCGAGGTGGCCGAAAAGTACAAAAAACAGCTTGAATATTACTCGAAAGCAATTAAAATGAAATTTTCTGACAAAAAAATTCAAAAATATCTTTACTTATTTCATAAAGGTGATATAATAGAGATATAATATCCAAGGTCTGCGCTTCGCGCGGGCCGGAAAGGTAAGAGATATGGCTGCAAAAAGAAAAAAAAGGAAAAAGAACAAGGGCCTTATCGGCGTTATGATTGTGCTGGGCGCACTGTTGGTATTTATGATTTCATTCATAATTGCCTATATGGTGTTCTCAAGCCGTGACGCGCAGGAGCTCCACATGGACGACGAGGGCGGGGCCACGATAAAGCTTGGCCAGACGATTGACGGCGGCGATGACGACATCATTGCCGCCGACGCTGCCGGCGACGCTGACGGCGACGGCGATGGCGATATAGAAGAGCTTTTCGCCGACAGCCAAGACGGCGACGCCATATCCAAGGCCTCCGATTCCTCCGCCAAGTCGGGCGGGAGCGCGGCCTCGTCCTCTGGCTCGAAAAACTCTTCGAATACGTCTAAAAACAGCTCAAAAAGCAATTCAAATACATCTAAGAACAGCAGCGACGATGACGACGATGATAAGCCTGCTTCAAGGGCCGGCTCGGCTGGTTCGTCCTCAAAGGCGGCCTCGTCATCCTCTAAGGCTTTGTCAAATGACAATGATGACGACGACGACGAAAAGGCCCCGTCAAGGGCGGCATCGTCCTCCCGCGCTTCGTCGGACGACGATGACGACAGGAACGCTTCCTCGTCCTCAAAGGCTTCGTCCGATGAGTCCGAAAGCTCCTCCGGCAAAAGCTCGTCCTCCTCGTCCGGCTCCTCTCGCGAAAGCTCGTCGGAGCGCGGCGAAGGCTCCGATTTGAGCGAAAGCTCGTCCTCTTCTTCGTCCTCCTCGTCCTCCGGCGACGGCGCTCAGGTGAGCGACAACGGAATGTGAGCGGAATAATACATAAAAATACGGGGCACTGTAAAAAAACTTGCACCGTAAACTGACGCGCACGGGGGCCGGTCGAAAAAATCGTGCATAATGGACGAAAATCAGCTCGCGCAGGAGGCTTTAGCCGACGAGCAAGCACTCCCGACGGCGTACATAGGTACGCCGAGGGTGATTTTCGTTCATAGTTCAAGGGCTTAAAATAACGAAAATCCGCTCGTTACGAGCGGATTTTCTACATTAATTCATCAATTCATAATTTTATTATAGAACTTGACATTACTTATATCAATCCATTAAGCTCTTGAACGGTCTGCGCGCATTTTTTTACGGCCCCCTTTTATTATTGATAAAAAATCCGTGATTTGATATAATGTTATATTGCAGCCCAAAACAAATAGGAGGGATCAATATGACGTATGGTTATATCAGAGTTAGCTCCGATAAGCAGACCGTCGAAAACCAACGGTTTGAGATCAGTAACTTCGCGGCGGGCAACGGCCTTGTTGTTGACGGCTGGATAGAGGAGACCATCAGCGGGACGAAAAGCTACGACAAGCGCGAGCTTGGCAAGCTGCTAAAGCGCGTCAAGAAGGGCGACCTTGTGATCTGCTCCGAGCTTTCGCGCATAGGGCGCAACCTGTTTATGATCATGGAGGTGCTTAACATCTGCATGAGCAAGGAATGCCGCGTATGGACAGTCAAGGACAACTACCGTCTGGGCGAGGACATACAAAGCAAGGTGCTGGCCTTCGCCTTCGGTCTGAGCGCCGAAATCGAACGCAACCTCATCAGTCAGCGGACAAAGGAGGCTCTTGCCCGAAAAAAGGCCGAGGGGAAGGTGCTGGGCCGCCCCGTGGGAGCCAAAAGCGGACACGTGAAGCTTTCCGGCGAGGAGGAGGCTATCCGCGAAATGCTCAAAAATGGCGTTTCCAAAGTGAAAATCGCCCGCAAGTATAAGGTGTGCCGAGGCACCGTGTACAAATTCATCGCGGATAACGGCCTCGCCGACCAAACGAAAACAGGATAGAAACGGATTGGGCTGCCCGAAAAAAATAAAAGCTCAGGCCTTTGCCCGAGCTTTTATTTTTGTGGCACTCCCAGCGCGAGTCGAACGCGCGACTAGCCCTTAGGAGGGGCTTGTTATATCCACTTAACTATGGGAGCGTTTTAAGCGCCAAAGGGTCACAGGCCGCCCGGCGCCGCGCAAGGCTGCCGGGCGGAAATAAGCGGAAACCCAAATGAAGTTTACGCCTCTTTTTTGGCCACGACCTGCACGCCCTTGTAGTAGCCGCAGTGCTTGCATACCACGTGAGATTTGATAAGCTCGCCGCAGTTGGAGCACTTCACCATTCCGGGAACGGAAAGCTTCCAGTTGGCGCGTCTTTTGTGCTTTCTTTCCTTGGACGTTCTTCTCTTAGGAACTGCCATTTTTTACACCTCGCTGTTCTGTGATTGATGGGGGAGAGGCCTCAATTTTCGCCGCCCCCGAATATAGCCAGACGCGGGTCGTAAGGCCCTGTCTTGCAATTACAAACCGTTTCGTTCAAATTGCAGCCGCAAACGCTGCAAAGCCCCTTGCAGTCCTCCCGGCAAAGCACCTTCATGGGCAGACTGCTCCATATCAGAGTGTTGATAAGGCCGGAAATATCAAGGGTGGCGCCGTTTAAGGCGAAGCATTCCTCATCGCAGCCGTGAAGGTCGCCGCTGAGCCGTTCGTCGAAATCGGCGGCAAGCGTGCCGCTGACCGGCGCGCCGCACAGGTCGCAGAAGGACGTATATTCCCCCTTGACCGAACCCGTAAGCTCCAGCGTGCCGCCGACGCTTTGCAGCCTTCCCTCCACCCTTATCGGCGAGGCAAAGGTGAAGCTGTTGCCAAGGTAGCTTAGCGTTCCCGGCTCCACAGCGCCGCTTAAGGGAAGGACGGCGCCGTCGTTTTTGAGAACGGAGGAAATGTTGATTTTCATACTTCTCCCTCCCACATACCTTAACATTATAATATAGAATTTTTGGTTTGTCAAGGGATTTTTGAAAAAATACGCCCTTAAAAGATTTCCCGCCCGGCGTTTGGAAAAATTTCTTGCATTTCGTGCAAATATGTGTTAAAATATAACGTTGGATAATATATACGGAAGGAATGTTATGAATGGAATTTACGGAGCGGGAATTCACGCCCCTTTTACTGGGCAACGATATAAACGTATACAGCATGGCGAGGGCCTTTCACGAGGCTTACGGCCTTAAATCGTATTCGATAGGGAAGAAGGGCGGCGCACCCTGCGCCGAAAGCCGCATGATAGTCCAAAGCGTGGAGCCAAATATCGACGACCCGAAGGTCTTTATAAAGCGCGTGCGCGAGTTCGCCGAGGGCCGCGGCACGGTGCTGCTCATCGGCTGCGGCGACGGCTACGTCCGCCTTATCGCCGATAACAAGGCCGCCCTCCCCGAAAACGTCGTCGCGCCCTACGCCGACGGCGGCTTTCTGGCCTCGCTGATGGACAAGCAGCGCTTTTACGAGCTTTGCGAAAAGCACTCCATAGCCTACCCCAAGACCCACGTCTGCACCATGCGCGACCTTGAGGTCAGCCCCGAGTTCGGCGCGCCGTATATCCTGAAGCCCTGCAACGGGCCGGAATACTTCGCCCACCCCTTCGAGGGGCAGAAAAAGGTGTTTAAGCTCGATACCCTCGCCGAGCTGAGGGAAACCGTGGCCGCCGTCTATAACAGCGGCTATAAGGATAACCTCATCGTGCAGGAGTTCATACCCGGCGACGACACCTATATGCGCGTGCTGACAAATTATTCCGATAAAAACGGCAAGGTTAAGCTGATGTGCCTCGGCCATGTTCTGCTCGAGGAGCATACTCCCTACGGTATAGGCAACCACGCCGTCATCATAAACGAGGCCGACCGCGATCTGATGGATAGGTTCAAGGCTCTGCTCGAGGACATCGGCTACACCGGCTTTTCAAATTTCGACATCAAGTTTGACAGCCGCGACAACACCTTTAAGGTGTTTGAGATAAACGTGCGCCAAGGCCGCAGCAACTTTTACGTTACCGGCGCGGGCTATAACATCGCCGAATACGTGGTGAAGGACCATATCCTCGGCGAGGAGCTTGGCGATACGGTATACGCCGACAACGAAAACCTTTGGCTCGTTGTGCCGGAAAAGGTCGCCTTCGACTATATCCGCCCCACCGAGTACAAAACGCGCATGAAGTCGCTAATCCGCAGGGGCAAGGTTGTTAATCCGCTGTTTTATAAGGGCGACAACAAGCCCGGCAGGCTGCTTAGGCTGATGAAGCAGCACCTGTCGCACTTCGCGAA
>CANRER010000129.1 GCA_947629615.1 uncultured Clostridia bacterium
CGCGATGGACGTGTGGTGCGACGTATGCTCGCTCGCGCCCGGCGGGGCATACGAGTGTTCGTTCGAGTTCGACGACTCGGTGGCCGCCGACCGCAGGGCCGAATACGAGGAAAAGCTGCGGCTGACGGAGCTGGGCGTGATGCTGCCGTGGGAGCTGAGGGCATGGTATCTCGGCGAGAGCGAGGAAACCGCGAAGGCGGCGCTGAGCCGCGCGGAGGCCGGGGCATGAGGCTTAGGAGGATAAGGGTGTTCAGTCTCGACGCGAAGGCCGGAGGGTACGTATACAGCGACTACCGGGGGACGGCGGAGCAGGAGGACGGCGACGAGGCCGACAAGTCGGGCCGACGCAGACGCTGCCTCGGCAGCGTAAGGCTGATGACGCGCGGGGAGGTGCGCGCCGCGCCCGGCGACTACGTGAGCCTTTACGCGGACGAGGCCCCCGACAAGGGGCGCGACTTTTACGTAACCGCCGTGAAGGACAACCGCAGGGGGAACCTCCCCCACTGGCGGCTTTTGGTCGGAAGGAGGGGTCTCGGCTGAAGCTGACGCTTAAAAACGCGGACGCCGTGCGCCGCGAGCACGGCCTTGAAAACGGCGGAGCCGTACAGCGCACGGTGGACGAGGCGGTGATAAGCCTTTGCGAGCCTTACGTGCCGGTGGATACGGGCGCGCTGAAGGCCAGCCCGTACACCTACTCGCCGCCCGGCGAGGGAAGGGTGGTTTACGGGGTGGATTACGCGAGGGAGCAGTACCTACACAACAAGGGCGACGGCGGACTGCGCGGCGCGAGGTGGTTCGACCGAATGAAGGCCGACCGCATCGGCGACATTGTGGAACGGGCGGCCGCGGCCGCCGGCGGCAGAGCGGAATATTAAAGGAAGGAAAATGAAATGAAGTTTGTTTTTGAGGACTTTTCCCGAGAGGTGGACAACACAGAGGTTTCGGTGGCGAAAAAGTACGAAAAATGCCTTGAGGACTTCTACGTCCGCGTGGCGAAAATCGACATGAAGGGTACGGCCAGCGGAATTTACGGAGAAATCGTGGACGCGGGCATGGCCATGATGGAGGACTTCTTCGGCGAGGGCAGCGCGAGGGAGATGTTCAGGGAGAGCCGCAGCGTGAGGAAGGTAATGACGGCGGTGTGCGGCCTGAACAGGTACATGAACGACATAGGCGCGGTCATCGAGGAAATGAAGGGCCTGTCGTGAGCATAATAACGGGCGCGCTCCCCGACAGCGTTGAGCTTGAGGGCAAAAGCTACGGAGTTCACACGGACTTCCGCCGCTGGATAGCCTTCTACGAGGCCGTTGGGGAGAGGGATCTGGTGGGTATGCTGAAGGTTTACCGCGAGCTGCCGCCCTCGGCGGAGACGGCCGTCGCGCTGGCGTTGGATTTTGGCGGCCACGCCGCCCTGCCCTACGGGGGCGGAGGGAAAAGGGCCGTGCTGGACTTCGAAACCGACGCCGCGCTGATTTACGCCGCCTTCATGGGGGAATACGGGATTGACCTGTGCGAGGCCGAGCTGCATTGGTACAAGTTTTGCGCGCTGCTTGCCGGGCTCGGCGGCGACAAGCGCGTATCGCAGGTTATGGAGATACGCGCCGCGGACGCGGGACTTGTGCGGGACAAGGCCCAAAGGCGCAGACTGCGGGAGCTTCAGCGAAGCTACGCCATACCTGACAAAAGGTCGGCGGAGGAAAAGGACAGCGGGCTTATCCGCTGCCTTGGCGAATTTTATTGAGAAAGGAGAAGGGAAATGACGACGGAGATTTCCGAGGAGGAAAAGACGCTCGGGGCCGAGGAAGAGCTTGAGGCCCTGAGGGCGGAAAACGAGGCCCTGCGCGCCCGCGCGGAGGAGCTGGAGGCCGAGCTTTTGGCGGCGAGGCTCGATTTCGCCGTGGAAAACGAGCTGCGCGGCTTTGGGGCGAAAAGCTCGAAGGCGGTGCGCGCGCTGCTCGACCTTGGCGGCGTGGAGCTTAAGGACGGCGAGGCCGTGGGCCTTAAGGAGCAGCTCGAAAGGCTGCGCGAGGAGCAGGGCTACCTGTTCGCGGGGGCCGCGCCGAGAGTGGCCGCCCCGACTGGCAAAAGCCGCGGCGAGGGCTTCGGCTTCAAATTTACGGGCGTCAGATAGACGCTATAATAAGGAAGGAGAATGATTTATGGCAACCTTGAATTACGCGGCTGAGTACGCGGGCGGCCTCGCGCAGGCTTACCCCTACGTGCTTAACTTCGGCGCGCTTTATTCGTGCGAGAACGACAACCGCTACCGCTGGGTGAACGCGAAAACCATCGAGATACCCAGCATTACCACCACCGGCCGCGTGGACGGCGACCGCGATACCGTGGAGCAGGCAAAGCGCAACTACGACAACGCTTGGGAGATGAAAACCCTTTCGCACCACCGCAAGTGGAGCACGCTCGTCCACCCTATGGACATCGACGAAACCAACATGGCGGCCTCGATAGGCAACATCACGCAGGTTTACAACGAGGAGCAGAAGTTCCCCGAGATGGACGCTTACACCGTTTCGGAGATATACAGCCAGTGGACGGCCGCAGGGCAGAGCCCCGACACCACCGTCCTCACCGCGGACAACGTGCTTTCGGTGTTCGACGCGATGATGGAGGCTATGGACGAGGCCCGCGTACCCGCGAAGGGCAGGATACTTTACGTTACGCCCGCCGTTAAGACTCTTATCAAAAACGCGACTGCCCGCGTTATTAACAACGGCGAAAGCGGCGTTGACCGCACCGTGGCCGACATCGACAGCGTGGAAATTGTGGCCGTGCCGAAGGACCTGATGAAAACGAAGTACGACTTCGACGAGGGCTGGGAGGTAAACGGGGCCGCGAAGCAGATAAATATGCTGCTGATACACCCCAGCGCAGTCATCACGCCCGAAAAGTACACCTTCGCCCGACTGGACGAGCCCAGCGCAGGCAGCGAGGGCAAGTATGTGTACTACGAGGAAAGCTACGACGGCGTATTCATCCTGAACAAGCGCGTGGGCGGCATAGCGGTGAACGCGGAGGCTTAAGGCATGAGCTACGAGGAATACCTAACCGTATGCTCCGGCGGCGACCCAATCCCCGAGGACGAGTTCGCCTTTTACGACAAAAAGGCGGCCGCGCTTTTGAGCCTTTTCACCTTCGGCCGAAGCGAGGACTCGGACGACGAGGCCGTGAAGTACGCCCGCGCCGAGATTGCGGGCTACATATTTGAAAACGGCGGGCGCAGAGGCATAGCGAGCGAAAGCAACGACGGGCTGAGCGTCAGCTACGAGGGCGATTGCGACGCGGGGGCCTACGCCATCGCGAAGCAGTGGCTGGGCGGCGGCGGTATGATGTATCCGGGGGTCGATTGCTGTGATAATTGACGGCGTTAAGCGGTTCTTCGAGAGCTGCCCCCTGCTCGCGGGGGCCGAAATCAACGTAAACTACCTCGGGCGCGGAGGCGGGGCCTACAGCATTGAGGCCCTGCCCTCCTCCCCGCTGGTCAAGCGGTACGTGGACGGCGGCGAGGTGCGCCGCTTCGATTTCGCCTTCGCGGCGCGGGAGTACCACGACGCGGACTGCCGCCAAAACGCCGACGCGGCCCTCGCCTGCGAAAAGCTCGTTGAGTGGATAGAGGCCGAGGCCGCGAGCGGCAGACTGCCCGAGCTTGACGGCGGCCTTGAGGCGATAAGCCTCGAAGCTCTGACAGGCGGATACGTCAGCTCCTCGAACGACGCTACGGCGAGATTTCAGATACAGTGCAGACTTATATACAGAAAGTGAGGAAAAAGATGGCTACTTCCAAAAGATGCGACAAGGTGGCCTTTATGGGCATAAGCGGCAAGTACCACAGAATGACGAATTTCACGGAGATTACGACGAACAAAAACCCCCGCGAGTACAGCCGCCAGTATGTGGACGAGGAGTTTGAGAGGGCCGACGTGGTGGGCTACAACCCCTCCGTCAGCTACGCCTTCGATTACGACAAGGACAACCCCGTGCACGGCCTTATAAAGGACATAGTTGACAAGGAGCTTGTGGGCGACGAGGCCGTTGTGGAGATAATTATGGTGGACATAGACGACCCCGAGGGCGAAAACGACGGCATAAGCCGCCGCTGGAGCGTCGTTCCCGACGCCGAGGGCGCAAGCCTTGACGCTTACACCTACAGCGGAAGCTTCAGGGCCAACGGCGAAAAAACCGCCGTTAAGGTCAACTCCGCCGACGGCTGGCAGACAATTACCAAAAACGGCAAATCGGGAGGTGGAAGCGTGGCGGCCGACGGAAGCATTGTTATTGAGACCCGGCTCGATACGGACGGTATCGAACAGGGCTTAGACGAAATCGAGAGGGCCGTCGAGGGCAGGCTGAGCGCGGTGGAAAACGGCGCGAGGAGCCTTATGGACGCAATATCGGCGGCCGTTGGCTCGGCCGACCTTTCGGAAAGCGCGGCGGCGCTCATCTCCTCCGCCGCAGACGCGATTTTGGGCGGGGCGGGGAGCTTATTCTCCGCCGCCCTCGAG
>CANRER010000130.1 GCA_947629615.1 uncultured Clostridia bacterium
TCGTTCCGTATTCCTCGGTGGGCAGCTCCACCCCGAGCTCCTCGGAAACGTCGTCCAGCGGAGCGGTGCCGTCGATGGACCAAGTGTTTTCGTCAAGCTTGATTATCGGCGGAGCGTCCTCGAGCTGCTCCTCCTTTTCGTCCATTATCTGGCCGACAAGCTCCTCGAGCAAATCGTCCAGCGTCACAATGCCGCTGAAGCCCCCGTATTCGTCGGCCACGATGGCCATGTGGTTTTTCTCCTTCTGCATATTGCGGAAAAGAATGTCCGCCGAAACGGTTTCCGGCACCACGTAGGCCGGGTTATGTCGGCCGCCTTGCCGCTGCCGTCGTAAAGGAACTCGTAAAGCTCCCTCGCGTGGACTACGCCGACTATATTGTCGATTTTGCCGCCGCAGACGGGGAAGCGCGAAAAGCCTGTGTCACGCACGATTTTTTCCCACTCGCGGGGGTCGTCCTCCAGCTTGAGAACGGCCACGTCGGTGCGGTGGGTCATAACGTCGGCGGCGCTCATTGTGTCAAATTCAAAGATGTTTTCGATGAACTCCTTCTCCTCGGGGGCGATTGCGCCGTTTTCCGAGCCGATATCCACCATCAGGCGGATTTCCTCCTCGGTTATGTCGCTCAGCTCCTCGTCGGGAGCCACTCCGCCGATGACCGCGAGCAGCCTTGCCAGCCACTGAGCCGCGGCCACAGCCGGGCTTGTGACAAGATGCACCGCGCGCATAAAGGGCGCGAGAGCGCGGGCTATGGGTTCGGCGTTCTTAAGAGCGACGCGCAGCGGAGCCAGCCAGACTATGACAATGCCCGCGAAGGCCGCCGCCAGCACGATAAGCGCGGCGTAAAGCGGCCCCGCGTGGGAAAAGCCCGCCGCGCCGACGGCCCCCGCCGAGAGCAGCAGCAGCGTCGTCCAAAAGCGGCAGACCGACAAAAACGCCGTTTCGTTTTCCTTCAGCTTAAGCAGCGACCGACAGCGAGGGTTCTCGGTATCCTTTTGGAGCAGCGAGAGGCTTATGTTGTCGAGCGACACGCTCATCACCGTGAAAAAGCCGCAGAGAATGAATAGTCCGACTATAGCCAGACAGACAGGCAGGGGTTCCAAAACGATCTTCCTTTCGGCAGTTAAATTATTACGGCAGCCAAATCACGCCTTGACCGGCATTACATAGAGCAGTATGCACAGAAAGTGCAGAATACTCCCGGCCAGCACGAACAGATGCCATATAGAGTGCATATAAGCGGTTTTTTTCAGGCAGTAAAATACCACGCCGACCATATACACAACTCCGCCCACGACGAGCAGCCAAAGCCCCGCCGGGGGAAGGGCCGCCCTTATGGGGCCTATCATGGCGACGATGGCCCAGCCCAGCACAATGTAGCTGATAAGGCTTACCAGCTTGAATTTTTCAAGGCTTATTGAGTTCAGCACAATGCCGAGAGCCGTCACTCCCCACACCACGCCGAACATTACCCAGCCGCCGTGCTGGCGCAGGGTGCAGAGCGTGACGGGGGTGTAGGTTCCGGCGATGAGCAGATATATGCTGCAATGGTCCATCACGCGGAACACCTTTTTCGCCCTCGGGGCTTGAATGGCGTGATAGAGCGTGCTCATGGTGAAAAGGATTATCATGGTCGCGCCGTATATCGCGCCGCTCACCACGCCGTAGACATTGTGGGCGCGGGCGGCGAAAACCACCATCAAAACCAGCGCGGCCACGCCGATGAGCGCGCCTATGCCGTGCGATACCGAACTAAATATTTCCTCGCCGACGGAATACAGCTTCCCCCGACGCCTTGCCGCTGTAGTCATAGCCTTTCTCCTTTCGCCGCGCCAACCGCGTACATATAAGCATACATCATAATCTTAGCATAAACCCATAAATAATGCAACTGTTTTTGCTATTTGTTACAATTTCTTAAAAAATCGCCCTTGCAGGCGCACGTATTTTCGCGGCAAAAAAGCCGACCCCCGCCGGCTTTTTTGCGTTACCTTGCCAGCCAATCTTCGGCCACGTCGAGCAGATGGCAGGGATCGACCCCGTTTTCCTTAAGCGCCGCCATAAATTCCTCGGCCTCGGCCCTTGTGCAGAATATGTCGTCTAGCCTTTCCCTGCTGACGGGGCCGCCGTCCTCGCGCATCTGCGCGTCGATACCGTATACCGTCGAGCCGTCCGAGGCCGAAGCCGTTTCGGTGATACTGTAGGCGTACTCCAATTTGCCAAAGCCTTCCTCATGTGTCATAACCTTTCCACACCTCCTCCGCAGCCGGTATGTCGTTTTCGCGCGGCTGTTTCCATTTTCTGGCTGCGATTATATTTTAGCATATATTCCATAAAATGTCAATATCTATTCTGTAAATATTTTCCATATTATATCAAAATGCAAAAAAAGCCCCCATAAAGGGCTTTTTCGCGCCGTTTACATCGTGACGACTTCATGTTGTCTTATCCTTCGGCTCTATAAACGCGCCGCCGTCGTCGGTGACGTTCATATAAAACACGTCCTTCACGGAGCGGATTTTCTTTTTCTTAAGCAGCTCCATAACGCGCTCCTCGGTAATGTTCGCGGCCTGAAGGCCGCTTTGGCGAAGCTTGCCGTCGGCTATGACGGTATGGGGAAGGTGCGTCTGCGTCGGCGTCAGCCCCAGATCCTTCGGAGTGGCGGGGCGGCTGATTTCCTTTGGTATGACGGAAATTTGGCCGTTGGTTTCGAGCAGGACGGTATCGACCTCGGAAATGTCGCTGTAGCCCATGAGGCGCAGCTCTTCGAGCAGGTCGTCTATGCTCAGGCGCAGGCGGCGCAGTACGCCCTGCTGGATTTTTCCGTTTTTGATTATGAGCGCGGGCCGACCCGTCAGCACCGAGCGGAAAAACTCGCTCTTTATTACCAGCACCGAAAAAATCAGCTCCATAACCACGAGCGTCAAAATCGGCACAACTCCCTCAAGCAGGCTTGTGGAGTTGTTTTCAATGGGAATGGCCGCCAAATCGCTTATCATTATGGCAACGACAAGCTCCGAGGGCTGAAGCTCGCCGAGCTGCCGCTTGCCCATAACGCGCAGCGCGGCCACAACAAAAATATAAAGCACAAGCGTCCTAACGAACAATACCGCCATAAAATGCACCCTTTCTCTTGACAATCGGGGGAATACCGTGTTAAAATATACGTGTGTATTATTGGCGAAAAGCTTTGATTTTATGTAACAAGGGAGGCGCGGCAATGGCTTTTTTGCCCGTATCAAAGGCGGATATGGACGAGCGCGGCTGGGATTATTACGATTTTTTGTTCATCAGCGCCGACGCTTACGTTGACCACCCCTCCTTCGGCACGGCTATTTTGAGCCGCCTTTTGGAGGCCGAGGGCTACCGCGTGGCGATATGCGCCCAGCCCGACGTTTCCGCCCCCGAGTCGCTGACGCGCTTTGGGCGGCCGAGGCTCGGCGTGCTGATTTCCGGCGGGGTGATAGATTCGATGGTCAACCACTACACCGCCGCGAAAAGGAAGCGCAGCGAGGACGTATACTCGCCCGGCGGCAAGGCCGGCAAACGCCCCGACCGCGCCACGATAGTTTACGGCAGTCTTGTGCGGCGGGCGTTCGGCAAAATACCGCTCATCATCGGCGGCACCGAGGCCAGCCTGCGCCGCTTCGCGCATTACGACTACTGGAGCGATAAGGTGCGCCGCAGTATAATTTTCGACAGCCGAGCCGACCTCATTTCCTTCGGCATGGGCGAAAAAAGCATCGTCGAAATTGCCGACGCTTTGGCCGGCGGCACGCCGGTGAACCGTATTACCAACATACGCGGCGTTTGCTACATTGCCGACGAGCCGCCGCGAACCGCCGTCGTTATGCCCTCGTTCGAGGAAGTCCGCGACGACAAGGCGAAGTACGCCGAGGCCGCGGCCATACAGTACCGCGAGCAGGACCCGATACGCGGGGCCGTTCTGGCACAGCGGCACGGCGACAAGTACGTTGTGCAAAATCCGATGAGTCCGCCGCTGAGCCAAAGTGAGATGGACAGAATTTACGCCCTGCCTTACGAGCGCGCGTGGCATCCAAGCTACGACAGCGAGGGCGGCGTTCCGGCCTACGACGAGGTTAAATTTTCCATAACCAGCAGCCGAGGGTGCTTCGGCGGCTGTTCGTTCTGCGCAATCACGTTTCATCAGGGGAGGATAATCCAAGCCCGAAGCCACGCCTCGATACTGCGCGAGGCCGAAGGCTTCGTTTGGGATAAGGACTTCAAGGGCTATATCCACGACGTGGGCGGCCCCACGGCGAATTTCTCCCATCCGGCCTGCGCAAGGCAGCTGGCCTCCGGGGCGTGCAGGGACAGACAGTGCCTCTATCCCCGGCCGTGTAGGAACCTCCGGGCGGATCACAGGGAATACGTGGAGCTTCTCCGGGAGCTGCGTCGGCTTCCG
>CANRER010000131.1 GCA_947629615.1 uncultured Clostridia bacterium
CCTCGCCAAATACGCGGCATTCGCGGCGGCGGGCGCGCCTGTGGCGGCGGTCTACGCCGTGTCGAACGCGGTGTTTTTGTGGATACTGGGGCGACCCTTTTGCAAAAAGCTTGTTCGTATAAAACGAAAATACATACAATAGCTTAAAGGGGGAGCAGGGATGAGGAATTTCATGGCGGCGCTGGTGGCCGCTTTCGTAGCGATTTTGCCCGTCAGCGCAACCGAGGTCACGCTCTATAACCTAAACGGCGAGGAGATCACCGTCAGCAGCGGCGAGGCGGAGCGTTTGCGCCGCGACGGCTGGTACTATTTTGACGAGATTTACACCGTAGTATACAGCGAGGACGGCCGCAGCGTGAACGCGCTCACCAATCGGCTGGACGAATGGAAAAACGCGGGCTGGTACGAAAATATGTCCGACGTGCGAACCACGCTCTACAGCGAGGACGGCCGCAGCATAACCGTGTGGAACGCCGAGGTCAAGGCTTACCTCGCGGTGGGCTGGTACAGAACGCCCGAGGAGGTGCATACCACGCTTTACAGCGAGGACGGCCGCGAAATAAGCGTGTGGAACGCCGAGGTCGAGGCCTACCTTGCGGTGGGCTGGTACAGAAATCCCGAGGAGGTGCAGACAGTGCTTTATAACGAAAACGGCGAGGAAAAAGCCGTGTGGAACGCCGAGGTAGAAGCTTACCTCGCGGCGGGCTGGCTGCGAAGCAGGCCCGGCATCGACCCGAGCCGCCCCATGCTCGCCCTCACCTTTGACGACGGCCCCGGCCCGTATACCGACAGAATTTTGGACTGCCTTGCTCAAAACAACGCAAAGGCCACGTTCTTTGTTGTCGGCAATCGGCTCGGCCGCTACGGCGCACAGCTGAAGCGCGAGGCCGAGCTCGGCATGGAGATAGGCAACCATAGCTGGAGCCACGCCTCTCTGACAAATCTCGGGGATTCGGCCCTCGCCTCGCAGATAAACGACACCAACACCAAGGCGCTCGAAACGGCGGGCGTTTGCCCGACGGTCATGCGCCCGCCCTACGGCAGCCACAACGCCGCCGTCCGCTCGGCGGCCGGTATGCCGGTGATACTTTGGTCCATCGACACTCTGGACTGGAAAACCCGCAACGCCGACGCCACCTATAAGGCCGTTATCGACAAGGCCAAGGACGGCGATATAATCCTCATGCACGACATACACGAGTCGACCGCCGCCGCCGTCGAGCGCATTGTGCCGGAGCTTGTGCGACGGGGCTTTCAACTCGTCACGGTTTCGGAGCTTGGGCAGTACCGCGCGGGCGGCCTCACGGCGGGCAAGGCCTACAGCAGCGTGCGCTGAAATGTTATTTTCAAATTATGGGTTGACATATTTGCGAAAAGTATTATAATATTAATTGAAAAATAAATAGGAGGTTGATACCAATGAAAAAAAGAGCCATTTGCCTTGCCGCGGCGGCGGCGATGTGCCTCGGCGCGCTTTCCGGCTGCTCGGGCAAGGCCGATGAGGCCGACATCGACGCGCTGAACGACAAGCTCGAAACCGCCGCCCACACCTATAACTCCCTCGCGGACGTTTTGGCGCAGTACGGCAGCGTTCAGCAGCAGGAGGAGTTTGCCGACGCGAAGGAGGACCTTGACGAAATATCGGGCGAGGTTCAAAGCGGCAAGCTTGATAAGGACGACGTGAACGAGCTTATGGCCGATATTGCCGAGCTTCAGCTTACGCTGAACAGCATAGGCGAGGCCGCGCAGGGCAATATCCCCGAGGATGATGCCGCCTCCGCCGATATTACCGACGACCTTGAGGCCGCCGCCACCCTTCTTAGCGGCGTGGCCGAAAACATAGCCGAAAACGGTGGCGGATACCAAAAGCAGCTTATATCCGAATATCAGCAGACGGTTTCCGACTTCGGCACCGAGGCCGCCGAGGGGCTTTCTCCCGACCGCGCCAAGGCCATCGCCTTTGAGCTTGATATGATAAAGGAGGCCGCCGAAAGCATCAACGAGCGCGTGCTTGAGGGCAATACCGCCGTCAGCGCCGACGCCGTCAGCGACGAGCTCGAATCCCTCGCCACCCTTGTAAGCGGCGCTTCCGCCAATATCATGGCCGGCGACGACCAGCTTAAAAAGGACTATATGACCGGCATTACCGAACAGCTTCTCGACCTTCAGGAAAAGCTTTCCGACGGCGAGCTCACCGATGAGGACGCGAGAGATATTCTTGACGGCGCGGACGTAGTTCGCGAGCTTGTCGAGGCTATCAACGATTAACGCATAAAAAGCTTTCAAGCAAAAAGGAGCCGCTTGGCTCCTTTTTCGCGAGCAAAATACCTGAGTTGAAATCTCAAAGCAGCTGCGTGATAGAAATTATTCTGTATTTAGAATATTCAAAGGTATTGACGCAAATGACATACAATATACATTAAAATTCTGTATGTCATAGGAAATGGGGGAAATGACTATTATCTGTTGGGGAAATTTCATTGTTAACAGCGTTTGTAGTTCACGTTCTAAGCTACTGGGATACAGAAGATCAAAAAGGACCGGCGTAAAGCCGGCCCTTTTCAGTCCGCGGCGCGAGAAAGAAACTCGCGGGTACGGGGATTTTTCGGGTTGGTGAACAAGGCCTCGGGGTCGCCGTCCTCGACGATAACGCCGCCCTCCATGAAGATTATTCTGTCGCTGACGCCTCGGGCAAAGGTCATCTCGTGCGTGACGATTATCATTGTCATGCGGCTGTCGGCCAGCGAGCGGATAACGCGCAGCACCTCGCCGGTAAGCTCCGGGTCAAGGGCGGAGGTGGGTTCGTCGAAAAACAGTATCTCCGGCGAAAGGGCAAGGGCGCGGGCTATGGCTACGCGCTGCTGCTGGCCGCCGCTGAGCTGATAGGGGTAATAGTCGGCCTTATCGCTCAGACCGATTTTCGCGAGCAGGCCTTTCGCCGTTTCCACGGCCTCGTCCTTGGGGATTTTTTTCACCCTCATGGGCGCGGTTATGATGTTCTCTGTCACGGACATATGCGGGAAAAGATTGAAATTCTGGAACACCAGCCCCACCTTGAGGGTTATTTTGGCCAAGGCCTCCTTTTCGGCGTATTTGCCGTCGGCAAAAAGTGTTTCTCCGCATATTTCCACCCTGCCGGAGTCTATCGTTTCGAGCTGCGTCAGGCAGCGCAGCAGCGTGGACTTGCCGCCGCCCGACGGCCCCAGCACGCTTATGACCTGCCCGCGGCCGAGGTCGAAGGATATGTCCTTAAGCACCTCCAGCTGGCCGAAGCTCTTGCGAAGGCCCTTAACGCTTAAAACCGTTTCCATTTGCGTCCCCCTATCTGTAATAGCTCAGCTTTTTTTCAAAAGCGGCCATTATCCTTGAAACTACCGTGTTTATAACAAGGTATATCAGCGCGGCCACGGCGTAGGGCAGCGGGTTTGTCAGGCGAGAGGCCTGCTGCTTCGCAACGAGCATAAGCTCGGTTATGCCCACGACGTGTATGAGCGAGGTGTCCTTGACAAGGCTCGAAACCTCGTTCGCAAGCGGCGGCAGAACCCTTTTTATCACCTGCGGCAGCACCACGATAAAGAAGGTCTGCACGCGGCTGAGCCCCAGCACCTTGCCTGCCTCGCTCTGCCCGAGGGGTATGCCCTCGATGCCCGAGCGGAAGATTTCGGCGTAATAGGCGGCGTAGTTCAGCACCAGCGCCACCGTCGCAGCCACAACGCGGTCGCTCCAGCGGAAATGGAATATCGGCATAAAGGCCGGCCCGAAGTATATGAAAAATATTTGCAGCATAAGCGGGGTGCCGCGCAGCACGACTATGTATATTTTCGCCGGCAGATTGAATATCCACAGCCGACTCATTCTGAGCGCGGCCACTATCAGCCCAAGCGGCAGGGAGCAAACCAGCGCCACGGCGAAAATACGCACCGTCATCGACGCTCCCTGAAGCATAAGCATCAGTACGTTCTGATTCATAAGCTCACTTCCTTGGCACAAGTATACCACAAGTTTTCGTTTTTGTAAATAATCATGTTGCACAAAGCGGGTTTTTGCTGTATAATAAAGAAAAAAACCGCAAAAAACGGAGGTAGGTGGCCGTGAAAATAACCGTTTCCGACGGTGTGGACGAAAAATCATGCAATTTTAGGGAGGGTACTCTCGCCTCGGAGGCCATAGCGGCCCTCGGGTTCGACTTTCCCATGCCCTGCGGGGGGCGGGGCCTGTGCGGGAAATGCGTGTGCCTCATCGGCGGGCGCGAGGCGGCGGCCTGCAAAACGCCGCTGTTCGCCGATACGTATATTCGCGTGCCGAAAACGGAGTTCAGCGTAATCGGCGCGGAGGAGCTTGTGGCCGACGCGGACGGCGTGGTAATCGACATAGGCACGACCACCGTGGCCGCGGCCCGCGTCGAGGGCGGCGTCCCCAC
>CANRER010000132.1 GCA_947629615.1 uncultured Clostridia bacterium
CGTCCTTTTGGGAAAAATTCAGCGGAACGCCCGCCGCTATGCGTATCTGCCACTTTACAAGGTCGATATTCGTGACCATTTCCGTCACCGGGTGTTCGACCTGAAGACGGGTGTTCATTTCCATAAAATAGAAGTTGCCGTCGCTGTCGAGCAGGAACTCCACCGTTCCGGCGTTGGTGTAGCCGGCGGCTCGGGCGGCCTTTGCGGCGGCCTCGTAGAGCCTTTCGCGAAGCTGCGGCGTGACGGCGGGGGAGGGGGATTCCTCAAGCAGCTTTTGATTGTTGCGCTGGATAGAACATTCGCGCTCCCCGAGGCAGACAATGTTCCCCTTTTCGTCGCACAGAAGCTGAACCTCGATGTGTCGAACCGGGGAAAGAAATTTTTCGATATAACAGTCGCCGTTGCCGAAGGAGCTGAGAGCCTCGCCCGAGGCGGTCTTAAAGGCTTTTTCAAAATCCTCGCGCCGCTCCACTATGCGTATGCCTTTGCCGCCGCCGCCGGCGGTGGCCTTTATCATCACTGGGTAGCCGATTTTATCGGCCTCGGCGCGGGCGGCCCCGCTGTCGGAAATAAGGCCGGTGCCGGGGGTGGTCGGCACGCCGGCCTCGCTCATGGTGCGGCGGGCGGCGGCTTTGTCGCCCATTTTGCGGATAACGTCGCCCTGCGGGCCGATGAAAACAAGGCCGTTTTCGCGGCACATATCGGCAAAGTCGGCGTTTTCGGAAAGAAAGCCGTAGCCCGGGTGAATGGCCTGCGCGCCCTTGGCCTTGGCGGCGGTTATCAGCGTTTCCATATTAAGGTAGCTGTCCTTCGGCAGAGGCGGGCCGATGCACACGGCGTCGTCCGCGAGGGAAACGTGCAGGGCGTCGGCGTCGGCGGTTGAATACACGGCCAAGCTCTCTATGCCCATTTCGCGGCAGGCGCGTATTATGCGCACCGCTATTTCGCCGCGGTTGGCGATAAGTATTTTAGAAAACATCGCTTTTCACTCCCGTCACATAACGGCAAAGCTGAATTCCGCGCTGGTGCAGAGCTTGCCGTTCACGAAGCCCTTGCCCTCGGCAAAGTAAAAGGGCTTTTTCACCTTCGTGATACGGCACTCGGTTTCAAAGGTATCGCCGGGGAGAACCGTTTTGCGGAATTTGACGTTGTTCAGCCCCGTGAAGTACGGAGTTTTGCCGCTCGCCTCCTCCGCCAGCAGCACACAGCTCGCCTGAGCCATCATCTCGCAGAGCATAACGCCCGGAACGACCGGGTTGCCGGGGAAGTGGCCCTTGAGGAAAAACTCCTCGCCGGTGATGTGATATTTCCCGTAGGCCATGCCTTCTCTGACCTCGGCCTCGTCCACCAACAGCATATTGTCGCGGTGGGGGATTATGTTTTTTATTTCTTCCTTATTCATGGTTTCGCCCCTTATTTAAGAATGAACAGCGGCTGGCCGAACTCCACCAGCGCCCCGTCCTCGACGCAGACCTCAGCGACCGTGCCGTCCTGCTCGGCGGTGATTTCGTTCATCAGCTTCATGGCCTCGATTATGCACAGCACGTCGCCCTTTTTCACGCTGTCGCCGACCTTGACGAAGGGTTCGTCCTCGGGGGAGGGGGCGGCGTAAAACACGCCCACCATCGGGCTTTTCACAGGGAAGCCCGCCATCTGCGGCGCGGCCTCGGCTGCGGGAGCGGGCGCGGCGGGAACTGCTGACGGGGCGGAAACCGCCCCTCTTTCAAGCTCCAGCTCGCAGTCGTCCCACTTTAATTTAATTTTTGTGAGCCCGGCCTCGCTCATCATTTCCGCGACGGCCTTTATTTCATCGCGGCTGTTATACATATCGTCTATTCCAAACATTGTGCGAAATCCTCCTTTACTCGGCCTTTTTTATCGCCACGCAGGCGTTATGCCCGCCAAAGCCCAGCGAGGTGGACAGGCAGAGGTCGAGATTTTTGTAAACGGCCTCGTTGGGGGTAACGTTCAGGTCGCACTCCGGATCCGGCTCCCTGTAGCCTATCGTCGGGGGAACTACGCCGTCGCGGAGCGCGAGGGCGGAGATTATGGCCTCCACCGCTCCGGCCGCGCCGAGCATATGGCCGGACTCCTCAAGAGCGGCCCTTATCGCCGCCGCGCCGCCCACGGCCTCGGGGTCGGGAGCGGTGATATGGTGAGCGTCGCAGGTGGAGCCGTAGCCGCAAAGCTCGCCGTATATCCGCGCGCCTCGGGCCTTCGCGTGCTCCATTTCTTCAAGTATCATAACGCCCGCGCCCTCGCCCATAACAAAGCCGGAACGTTCCCTGTCGAAGGGTATCGAGGCCCTTAGCGGGTCCTCGCTTTCGGTCAGGGCCTTCATGTTGGCAAAGCCCGCGAGGCTGACGGGAAGAATGGCCGCCTCGCTGCCGCCGGCGATAATTGCGTCGGCGTAGCCGTGCTTTATGGCGCGGTAGGCCTCGCCGATGGCGTTTGTGCTGGTGGCGCAGGCCGTTACCACGGGTATGGCCGGGCCCTTGCAGCCAAAGCGTATGGCGATGGAGCCGGCCGCCATGTTGATTATCATCGCGGGTATCATAAAGGGCGAAACCTTTTTCGGGCCGCTGTCGCGGCACTTTATTACCTCGTCGATAAAGGTCTGCATACCGCCGATACCGCTGCCGAAGTACACGCCGAAGCGCTCGGGGGCGATGTTTTCGCCCGAAACGAGGCCGCTTTCGCCCATTGCCTCGACCGCGGCGGCCATAGCGTAGCGGCTGAACAGGTCGCTTTTGCGTATCTCGCTCCTGTCCATAACGGCGGACGGGTCAAAGCCCTTTACCTCGCCGGCCAGCTTCACTTTGAACTCGCTCGTGTCGAACTTGGTTATATAGTCTATGCCGCATTTGCCGGCCTTTATGCTCTCCCACATCTCGCCGACGCTGTTCCCCACGGGGGTTACCGCGCCAAGACCGGTTATCGCCACACGAAACATCGCTTTAACCTCTTTTCATAATATTGTTTAACCGCTTTTCAATGTCGGAAGCTCCGTATAGCACGCGTACAACATATACGTCGCTTTTTTCGACCTTATAAAAAACGGAATAGCTGTTGACGGTCAGCCGCCTAAGTCCGCCGCCGTATTCCCGCGTCCTTTCCGGGAAAATATTAAGCCCCTCGATTGCTGAGGCAATCTTGTTGTAAAGGGCCGCCGCAGCGTTTGGGGCCTTTAATGCTCCCGCCACATAGGCGTATATTGCTTCCATATCGTCCAAGGCAGCGGGAGTGATTTTCACTGTGTATGTCTTCATGTCAGCCGTTCAATTTTTTGCGTGCTTCGGCAAAGGCCTCCGAAGCGTTCACCGCCGTGCCGGCCTTGGCCTGCGCAAGCCCCTGTGAAAGCTTGGCGCTCAGGTCGGCGTCGGACATAAGATCCATGTTCAGCTCGGACGGAGCCTGCGGAATGGTAACGGCAAACGGGATACCGCCGGTGAGGGATATTTGAGTAAGGTATATGTCCACAGCGGTTGACATTGACATTCCGAGGCTTGACAAAACCTCCTCGGCGCGCCGCCTTACGGACGGATTAATATTCAAATTCAGCGATACCGAATTATCCATGAGCTTCCCTCCCTGCAAAAATTCAGCCTACATCTGCATACCGCCGTCACAGCGGATAACCTCGCCGGTCACGTACGAGGCCATATCGCTGGCGAGGAACAGGGCGATGTTCGCCACGTCCTCGGGCTTGCCGGTACGCTGCATGGGTATCTGCGCGCACATGGCCTTTTTGGCGTCCTCGGAGAGGACGGCTGTCATGTCGGTTTCGATAAAGCCGGGGGCGATGGCGTTATACGTCGCCCCGCGCGAGGCAAGCTCCTTTGCGGCGGACTTCGTTAAGCCGATTATGCCGGCCTTGCTCGCGCTGTAGTTCGCCTGCCCCTTGTTGCCGCCAAGGCCCACCACGCTGCTTATGGATACCGTTCTGCCGTAGCGTTGGCGCATGAACAGGGGATAGGTGTGCTTTATCATGTTGAAGGCCCCCTTGAGGTTGACGCTTATAACCGCGTCGAACTCCGCCTCGCTCATCTTGAGAATGAGATTGTCGCGGGTGATGCCCGCGTTGTTTATCAGTATGTCTATCCTGCCAAAGGCCTTGACGGCCTCGTCCACCGCGGTCTTGGACTCCTCAAAGTCGGCCACGTTACAGTATATGTCCAGCGCCTTAACGCCCAGCGCTTCGATTTCCTTGGCCACGGCCGCTCCGCGCTCTCTGTCGCCCACGTAGAGTATGGCGACGTTGGCTCCGTTTTCGGCCAGCTTAAGCGCGATTGCGCGGCCTATACCCTGCGAGCCGCCGGTTACAATGGCGTTTTTTCCTTCCAATAGCATAGCTTACTCTCCTTTAACGGCCGCAACGGCGGCCTCAAGC
>CANRER010000133.1 GCA_947629615.1 uncultured Clostridia bacterium
GGTCGTCGCAGTCCGCGGGGGTGACGTTCACCTTCAAATAGGCCTCGTCGTCGGTGCCGAGCAGCAGCGTTTCGTCCTCGGTCATGCCGTTAAGCGAAATTTTAAGATCAGTTATCCTCGACTTGCCGTTATACACCTTTTTCTTCGCGGTGGTAACGGTGTTGCCGTTTTCGTCAACCGTACTCGTCACAACAGCCGAGCCCTTCACGCCGTTGCCCACCACAAGGCCGATGTGGTCGAAGCCGCTGTCGGTTTGAGCGGTGACGACCGTAACGCCGTTAGCCACGCCCGAAAGCTTGCCGTCGGCAGTGATAACGGCCACCTCGCCGTCCTCGCAGCTCCACTTGATGGATTCGCTTTTCTTCGTATGGGCGCGGACGGAGATTTCGTCCCCGACGGCCAGATGTATCTGCTCCTCGTCCGAAACAATTTCGACAGGGCTTTCCTCGCTGCCGCAGGCGGCAAGCGAAAGAGCCAAGGCAAAGGCCGAAGCCGCGGCAAGGATTTTTTTCGTTTTCATCGCAAAGCACCTCTTATCGCAATTATATAATACATTATACAACATTTTTTTACCTATTTCAAGGCCAATATTTGAAAAAAGCGAATTTTTTTCGGCTCGTCAATACGCGGGCTGAACCCCCGCCCCACGGCACACCTCGGCCGTCAGCCCGGCAAGGTTTTCCGGCGAAAGCTCCGCCGTCGATAAGCAGCCGGTATAGGCGCAGATGAGGGCCAGCTCCCCCCTCAGCGAGGCGAACCACCTCTCTAGCCTCTGAGGCTCCGCGGGCTCGCCGAGAGCCTCGATAACGGCGGAGGCCGAGGCAACCGCCGTCGCGCCGAGGGCGAGAGCCTTGGCGAAGTCCGCCGCGGTGCGAAGTCCGCCCGCCGCGATTATATCCAGCCTCGCGCCTCGGCTTTTAAGAAAACGCCTCGCGCGGCTCACCGCGTAAAGCGTCGGCAGGCAGCCGCCGCCGAGCGGCCCGCCGAAGGTACTGCGCCCGTCGAGCGTCACAAAGTCCGCCCCGGCCTTCAGCGCGAAGTCCAAATCGTCTTCCACCCGGCCCGCCGCCAGCTTGACCCCGACGGGCTTGCCGCCGCAGCCCTCGCGCAGGCCGTCGATCGCTATTTTTAAATCCGACGGGGAGCTTATCTCGGCGAAACGCCCCGCCGAGGCGGCGGAGCTGCCCGGCTCCACCCCTCGCATCAGGTAAAGCTCGTCGTCAAGCCCCGGCGGCAGAGCCTCGCCCAGCGGCCCCCTGTCCGAGCGGCCTATCTTTATCTCCACAGCCGCGCAGCGGTCGAGCACCTCGGGCGTAAGGCCGAGCAGCCCGGGGGTATATTCGTAAATGTAGGCGGACGAAAGCTCCATTTCGCCCTTAAGCACGCCGCCCTCGCCTCCGCCTATAGCCGTTCCCGCCGCCGAAGCCGCCCGCGCGGCGGCAAGCTTAAGCTCCGGCGAGGCAAAGCCGCAGTCCATGTGCGACACGATGACCGGCAGCTTCAGCTTCAGCGGCACAAGGGCCTTACCGCCGACGATTGTTTCCGTTTCGGCCTCGGCGGGGCTTAGCAGCGGAGGCCGGGAAAGCTGCGCCGGAAGGAAAACAAGCTCGTCCCACAGCGGCTCGCGCCGCCTTTGCCCAAAAATCAAATCACTCATAGCAAAATCCCTTTGCTTTAATTTTTTCTGCCACGTTGGGCCTATAATCCTTTATCCTATAATACTATTTTTTGTGACAAATTTCAATAGAAATTGTATAAAAAATATGTTGACGGGAAAATTTTAACGTGTTATACTTAAATTGTAAACTTCAGAAAACAGGAGGATACCGCAATGACAAAACTTAAATTTGACCGCGGCGCGGCTTCGGCCTTTGTGTCGGACGGCGAAATAGCGGCCTTCGCACCCTATATCGAAGCGGCGCACAATACCCTTCACGGCGGCTCCGGCGCGGGAAACGACTTCCTCGGCTGGGTGGAGCTGCCGAAAAGCTATGATAAGGACGAGTTTGCCCGCATCAAAAGGGCGGCCGAAAAAATCCGCTCCAACAGCAAGGCCCTTATCGTTATCGGAATAGGCGGCAGCTATCTCGGCGCGAGAATGGCCGTCGAGCTTTTGGGCCACACCTTCTATAACGTGAACGAGGGCGCGCGCGGCGGCTGCCCGCAGATATTCTTCGCGGGCAACAGCATAAGCTCCACCTATCTCAGCGACCTTATCGAAACCGTTAAGGACATCGATTTTTCCGTGAATATAATCTCCAAAAGCGGCACCACCACCGAGCCCGCCATCGCCTTCCGCGTGTTCCGAGGCCTGCTCGAGGAAAAATATGGCCGCGAGGGCGCGCGCGAGCGCATCTTCGCCACTACCGACAAGGCTCGCGGCGCGCTTAAAAAGCTTGCCGACGAGGAGGGCTACGAAACCTTTGTAGTTCCCGACGACGTGGGCGGACGCTACAGCGTGCTGACGGCCGTCGGCCTGCTGCCAATCGCCGCCGCCGGTATCGACATCGACGAGCTTATGCGCGGCGCGGCGGACGCTATGGACGCATATTCCTGCCCCGACCTCGCCAAAAACGAGTGCTACCAGTACGTGGCGGCCCGCCACGCGCTCTACCGCAAGGGCAAGACAATCGAGATGATGATAAATTACGAGCCTCAGGCGCACTACTTCTCCGAGTGGTGGAAGCAGCTTTTCGGCGAGAGCGAAGGCAAGGACGGCAAGGGCATTTTCCCCGCCGCCGCCGACTTCTCCAGCGATCTGCACTCTATGGGCCAGTACATTCAGCAGGGCCTGCGCCTCATGTTTGAAACCGTGCTGTTCTTTGACGAACCCCGAAAGAACGTGGAAATAGGCGTTGACCCCGATAACGTGGACGGCCTCAACTTCCTTGCGGGCAAAACTGTGGGCTATGTGAACGGTCAGGCCATGCGCGGCACGCTTTTGGCTCATGCCGACGGCGGCGTGCCGAGTCTTGTGCTGCACGCAGAGCGCATGGACGCCTACTGCCTCGGCAATCTTATCTACTTTTTCGAGAAGGCCTGCGGCGTCAGCGGCTATCTGTTGGGCGTGAACCCCTTCGATCAGCCCGGCGTGGAGGCCTACAAGAAGAATATGTTCGCCCTGCTTGGCAAGCCCGGCTATGAACAGGCCCAAGGCGAGCTGATGGCGCGGCTCGGCGAATGAGGCAAAATTTTTATAGGTTTTTAACAAAAAACTATTGCAATTCCACCGAATTTATAGTATAATAGTTACAAATAAACTTTGAAGGAGGCCAACCACTATGGTTAAGGTTATTATAGGCGAGAAGGGTACCGGCAAAACCGCCAAGCTCATTGACGGCGTTAATGCCGCCGAGGCCGCTTCCGACGGCAGCATCGTTTTCATCAACAAGGGCGACCGGCACATCTTTGACCTCACTCACCGCGTGCGCATCGTGGATACCTGCGAGTACGCCATTGGCAATTACGACGAATTTTACGGCTTTGTCTGCGGAATACTTTCCCAGAATTACGATATTAAGCATATCTTTATCGACAGCATAACAAAAATCGTCAATAACGATATGGAGGCTCTCACCGCATGCCTCGACAGGCTGAACGCCATTTCCGACAACGCCGGCGCCGAGATTATGGTCATCGTCAGCATGAAGGAAGCCGACGCTCCCGAGGGAGTAAAGAAGTACATCTAAACCTGTCCCGCGCTTGCGGCAGTAAGCAGTAATACGACCAAAAAGAAAATCCGCCGAGGCGGATTTTCTTTTTGGCGTTAATGTGAATTTGCCTCGCTCAGACGGTTTCGCCGGCGGCGGTATCGGCGGGCGGCTCGGGGGCCATGCCGGGTATTCTGCCGGGGCCACCGTGACGCTTGCCGCCGAAGCCGCGAAGGTCGCCGCTCTCGATTTTGGCGAGGATTTCGTCATACTGCTCCTGCGTGATTTCGCCGGAGGCAAGCTTCTCATCGAGCTCGGCCTTGGCGTTTTCGGTCATTTCCGCCTTCTGCTCGTCGGTGAGCTCGGGCATTTGAGGCCCGTCGGGCCCAAACGCGCCGGGGCCACCGTGACGCTTGCCGCCGAAGCCGCGAAGGTCGCCGCTCTCAATTTTGGCGAGGATTTCGTCATACTGCTCCTGCGTGAGTTCGCCGGAGGCGAGCTTCTCGTCAAGCTCAGCCTTGGCCTTTTCGGTCATCTCCGCCTTTTGCTCGTCGGTGAGTTCGGGCATCTGAGGCCCGTCGGGGCCAAATGCGTCGGGGCCTCCGTGACGCTTGCCGCCGAAGCCGCGAAGGTCGCCGCTCTCAATCTTGGCGAGGATTTCGTCATACTGCTCCTGCGTGATTTCGCCGGAGGCAAGCTTCTCATCGAGCTCGGCCTTGGCGTT
>CANRER010000134.1 GCA_947629615.1 uncultured Clostridia bacterium
TTTAAGCCCTTGAACTATGAACGAAAATCACCCTCGGCGCAGGCATTCGCCTGTTTTGCGCCGCTTCGCGGCGGGGCGATAGGGGCCCCCGCAAAGACGGCGGAGCCGGATTTGTGGGGAAAAGGAGGAGCGGCGAAGCGAGCCCGGTTTTGGTTTTGAAAAAACCTAAACCGCGATGCAAAGCCTGCTCCGACGCCATTCTGCGCGATTTTTTCGGCCGGCCCCCGTGCCTCCAAGCTACAGAGCGTGTTTTTATGGCCGTTTTTTTGTTATACGGATTTTCGCTTGACTTATTTTCCCTTATGAGGTATAATTAATTCGGGTGATAGATATGTATATCGGCATAGACGTTGGCGGCACTGCCGTAAAGGCCGGCGTTGTGGACGGCGAGGGGCGCGTGCTCTCCCGCGCGGAGGTAAAGAGCGAGCCCGCGAGCGACGCGGCCATGCTCCGCGCCATGTATTCGGCCATGCTTCGCGCCATGGAGGGCGCGGGGCTGTCGAAGGACGACGTTTCCGCCGTTGGCATCGGCAGCAGCGGTATCTGCGACAACGCCAAGGGTACGATAATCTACAGCGGCAACATAGCTTACGACAACACCGCCGTGCGCGAGTTTTTTTCCGAACGGATAAACGCCCGCATAGACGTTGAAAACGACGTAAACTGCGCTGCTATCGGCGAATACGCTCTTTACGGCGGCGGGGCCGACAGCTTCGTGTTCGTTGCGCTCGGCACCGGAGTCGGCGGCGGTATAATCATAAACAAAAGGCTTTACAGCGGTCTACACGGCGGCGCGGGCGAGGTCGGCCACATGACGCTAGTTCCCGGCGGCAGGCTCTGCGGCTGCGGCGCGAGGGGCTGTTGGGAGGCCTACGCCTCGGTTTCGGCCCTGATAAGCGACGCGCGGGAGCGCGGCGGGTGTTTTTCCGCCCTCCCCGCGATAGACGGCAAAGCCGTGTTCGACGCGGCGGAGCGCGGTCTGCCCGAGGCCGTCGAGGTGCGCGACGGCTGGATACGCCGCGTGGCCGAGGGCGTTTGCAGCCTTGTCAATATCCTGCGGCCCGAAAAGCTCGTTATCGGCGGGGCGGTCAGCCGTCAGGGCGAAACGCTCCTCGCCCCCATTCGCCGCTACGTGGCCGAAAATGCCTACGCTAACGATGTTCCCGGCATCGGCATGACCGAAATTTCCGCCGCCCGCCTTATGGGCGACGCCGGTATAGTCGGCGCGGCCATGCTTCATAAGCTGGTTTGATATTAGCATATAAAATGTTGCCGAAAAAAGCTGCAAGCTCAAGTGGCGTTTGCTTTTTCAAACTGCGCGTTCCTTAGGCCGTTTTAAGCCCGGGCCGTATATTTTATGACGCAGGCTGTTGGCCGATATGGATTTAACAAAAATATGAAAGGCATACTTATGAAATATAATGAAATTGAAGAAATAATAAACAAATACGCCGCTGTAGGGTAGGAAAAATTAAAAGAAGCGGAAGAAGCAATGACTAAACGCACCACTATAGAGCAGAAAAAGTACAATATATATCCAACGCTTGATAAAATGCTTTACATTGTCCATAAAATCTGTGACACTAAAAAAACACCCGAGAATTATTTTCGTATAACGCCGTTTTACAAAAACGCTGTCGAGGTTCCTAAAATGTGGAATGAGTTTGATGAATATATATTTTTCATTGAATTTAGGGACAGCGTAACGGACAACGACAGAAAAAAGTTCATAGAGGAAGAATGCTCGCAATCGGTTCCCGAAAAGCTATTGTTTCTTTGTGAGCGTGGCGATGCCGATTACTTTAATAAGAGCCTTAATACATATATGGATTATATGGTTAAAGACGTTTTGTTCAAAATTTACGAAGTAGCTGAAAAGTATATAAAAGACAAGGCCAATCTTCCTTTTGGACAAATTGGCTTTGAAATACACTGTGATTAAAAATCGGGCCGCTTATGATGCGAGATTGAGCCGTAGGTCGCGACGCCCCCGGCGCGCCGCCGACCGAGGCCGGGCTTTAACCTGTTCGCAAATAAACCGATATAACAAAAATTTATTTTTGAAAGGGAGAATGAAAAATGATTACAGGAATTGAACATCTGGCAATTATCAGCGAGGACACCAAGCGTCTTTCGGACTGGTACAAGCGGGTTTTTGACCTCGAATGTGTTTACGACAACGGCAAAGGCACATACTTCCTCGCCTTCCCCGACAAGAGCATGATCGAGTTCATACCCGCGCTCGAAACCGCCGCCAAGCCCGCCGAAAAGCTCGTCGGCGTGCGCCACGTCGCCTTTTCCACCGACACCTTCGACGAAACCGTGGCCCTGCTCAAGGCCGAGGGCGTGGAAATTATTCACGACGCCGCCACCAGCGCGAAGGGCATATCCACCTTCTTTTTCAGGGATATTGACGGCAACGTTATGCACCTTATTGATCGGCCCGAGCCGCTTGTTTGATGGGGCCGGGAAAAATGCGGAAAATCCGCTCACATGAGCGGATTTTTGCGTGTTGGGGTGCGGAGCGGAGCGCTCCGTTGATATTTTTGTGTAAAAATATTGCGCTCGCCCCTCATCCGTCACCCTTCGGGTGACACCTTCTCCCCAAGGAGAAGGCAAGACTGTGTGCGGGAATTGCACTCTTGCTATCATCTTTGCATAATGATAAATCCGCACAACAGCCCTTGGCTTCCCCCTCGGGGGAAGCTGTCGGCGAAGCCGACTGATGAGGGGTTTTACGTGATATATTTATAACTTGCCGCTTAATATGGTCGGCGCTCCGTTTTTCATTAAATAAGGTAATCGAGCGGGTTCAGATACTCGCCGTTATTTATGACCTCGAAATGCAGGTGCGGGCCGGTGGAATTGCCGGTGCTGCCGCTATGGGCCACCACCTCGCCGCGAGCCACGCTTTGGCCCACGCTCACGTCGATATAGTCCAAATGCGCGTAGGAGGTGACGATGCCGTAGCCGTGGTCTATCTGCACGATATTGCCGTAGCTGGGCTTATACTCGGCGGTTATCACCGTACCGGCCGCCGCGGCCGTTACGGGGGTATCCATCGCAACGGCAAGGTCTATGCCCCTGTGGGTGCGCCCCCAGCGCGGCCCGAAGCCGCTCGAAAGCCGCCCGCTGAGCGGATAGCTGAACCCATCGACAAGCGCGTTGCGCGGCTTTGTGCCTACATGGACGACCTCCGTCACCGGCTCGACGGCGGTTTCGCTGGACACTATGGCCGAGGAAAGCAGCTCGCCGTTGCGGTATATCTGCTCATTCGTCATCATGATAACTCCGTCGCTGCCCTCGGTTTCGACCGCCGAATCGCCTACGTAAAGGCTGTCGTCCGCTATCTCCTCGGTTTCGTGGGGGAGGGTTTGCCTCTCGACAAGGTCAACGGTGTTTATGACCGCCAGCGCGTCGCCCTCCTCAAGCGCGGCCACCAGCGCGTCGCCGCTTAAAACGTCGGAGTTTTGCACAATCTGCTCCTCTATATCCACATTCGCCGAAAGAACGGCGCTGCCGTTCAGGCGGTACTTTGCAACGTAGGCCGTAAGCGCGTCCTCGGCCTCCTCGCGGGTACTCGCTGCTGCCAGCGTTTCGCCGCCGACGGTTACGGCATAGGCTCGGCACAGGCCGGGCGAGGCCTCGAGAATTGCGTCGATGGCTTCGTCGCCGTCAACAAGCGCGCTCTTTAAGGCCAGCTTCGGCGCGGTTTCGATTTCCGGCTCGGGCGCGCCCAGCTTGTCGGCGCGGGCCATAGCTCCCTCGATTATCGCGGCCGCGTCGTCGGCCGCCGCCACCGTGCAAAGCAGCTCTCCGCCGCAGTAGTAATCAACGCCGACCGTGCAGTAGGCCCCGAGGGCCGTCACCCCCGCCAGAGTGACCGCCGCCCCGACAGCTACGCAAAGCGCCCGCTTGCGCCTGTCACGAAGCGAAGCCGCGTACTCCGCGAAAAACTTCCCCCGCGCGGCCCTGTGCGCGGTCTTGCGCACCCGTTCGCGCTTGGCGGCCGCCTTCTGCGGCGGCTGTTTCTTCTCCATCCCCGGCGCCCCGCCGGAAACTATGAACGACCCGGTATTCTCAATTTGCATTGGTATCAGTCCTTTTCGGTTTTATACTCATTATATATTAAGTTTGTCACCAAAATAGAACTATTATGTAAAACAATTTTAATATTTTTGTAAAAAGTTTTTGACCTCCCCGCTTTGTAAAAAAAGCTCTTGATTTTTTGATTATTATGTGATATAATACCCTCGTAACGGTAGCTGACAATGTGCCGATGTGATGGAATTGGCAGACGTAGTGGACTCAAAATCCACCGGTAGCGATACCGTGCCGGTTCGAGTCCGGCCATCGGCACCAC
>CANRER010000135.1 GCA_947629615.1 uncultured Clostridia bacterium
CTTCACGACGACGGGCTCAAGCATACTTACCGACGTTGAGGCGCTGCCCCGCTCAATACTTTTCTGGCGCAGCTTTACGCACTGGATAGGCGGCATGGGCGTGCTTGTGTTCATTCTCGCGATACTTCCGATGGCCGGCGGCCAGAACATATACCTTATGCGGGCGGAAAGCACAGGCCCCTCGGTGGGCAAGCTTGTGCCGAAGGTGCGCAGCACGGCCGTACTGCTGTATTCGATTTATACCGCGCTGACGCTCATGCAGCTTGTGCTGCTGCTCATCGGCCGCGTACCTGTGTTTGACGCCTTCTGCCTCGCCTTCGGCACGGCTGGAACCGGCGGCTTCGGCGTGCTTGGCGACAGCTTCGCGAGCTATTCGGCCTTCGCGCAAAACGCCACCACGGTGTTTATGCTGCTTTTCGGCGTGAATTTCAACTTTTACTTCTATATTATCAGCCGCCGCTTCAGGACGGCCTTCGCGATGGAGGAGGTGCGCTGGTACTTCACGATTTACGTCTGCGCCAGCGCGGTGATAGCGCTGAACCTGTTTTTCAGCGGCGGCTTTGTCAGCCTGCGCGAAGTGCTGTTTCAAACCTCATCCGTTATGACAAGCACCGGCTTTGCCTCGGCTGATTTTAACCTTTGGCCGAGCCTGTCGCGCGCGCTGATGATAATGCTGATGTTCACGGGCGCCTGCGCCGGCAGCACCGGCGGCGGCATGAAGGTTTCGCGCTTTATAATCTACGTCAAGACCGTTGGCAAGGAAATTCGTCAGCTTGCCCACCCCCGCAGCGTCAAGCTGCTAAAGATGGATGGCAAGCCCATTGAACACGAGGTTATCCGCATTGTGAACGTGTATCTCTGCTCGTTCATTCTGGTGTTCGCGGCGTCGTTCGCCATAGTTTTGCTCGACGGGTTCGACCTCACCACCTCGTTCACGGCGGTGGCCGCCACGCTGAACAATATCGGCCCCGGCCTCAATATGGTTGGCCCGGCGGGGAATTTCGCCGAGTTTTCACTTCTTTCAAAGCTTGTGTTCATATTCGATATGCTCGCCGGACGTCTTGAAATTTTCCCGATGTTCGTGCTGCTCAGTCCCGCCACTTGGCGCAGACAGGGATAAAATGAAGGGAGCCCGATGGGCTCCCTTTTTATTGCGATATTTACATCTCGAACACCTGACCCGCGCCGCCGAGATACTCCTGCGTTACGGAGCCGTCGGCGTGGACGGTGAGGTAAAGGCCGCTGTTTTTATTCTTGAGGCGGAAGCCGCCGCCGAACACGCTTTCAACGGTGAAAAGCTGATTGGCGCTGCCGTAGTAATCGTAGAGAATGAGCGGCGCGCCGGGCTCGGCGGAGCCGTCGAGAATGTCGAAGGAGAGGCCGGTTTCGGCGTCGATTATCTTATAGCAGCCGTCCTCCTCGGCTGGAGAGAGCCTCCAAACGCTGCCGGTCACGCCGGCGGAAACGGTGGCGAGGGAATCCTCGTCGGCGGGAGCGTTGGCTTTGAGCGACAGAGCGTCAACCGAGAGCAGGCCCTTCTTTACGTCGGCCTCGCCGACCTCGACAAAGGCCCAGCCCTTAGGCTCCACATTCTGGCCGGCATTTTCGCCGAAGGGGTAAACGTAAAGCTGATAGCGCGGAGCCATGAGGGCGAACGTGCCGTCCTCGCGGGGATAAACGGCGAACCTTTCGTCGATGGCCCAAGTTCCGCCGTACTGGGCGATACTCTTGCCGCTTAAGGCGCTGTCGTCAAGCTGAATGGGCTTGCCGCTCGACGCGCTGATTATCTTTATTTGACTGCCGTACTTTTCGATGCGGAAGCTTTGGCCCGCCGCGGCGGTGTAACGCATAAGCTTCAGGGCGACGTCGTTGTCCTTCGAGTTATCAGGCACTGTCCACGCGCGGTCCGTCGAGGGGTCGACTATCTTATAAAGCTTGCCTTCGTCAAGGGCGGAACTGTCGCTGTCGCCGCCGGCGGAAACGCTGCGCTCGTGAAGCTCGTCGATGTATTTTTCGCTTTCGGCGTAGTCCTTGAAATATTCGTTGTCGGCCCTGTAAAGCAGGCCCTCGAAAATCTTAAGGCGGTTGGGGTATACCTTTTCAAGCTCGCCGAAGGTGTCCTTGCCGAGGTTCGTCCAGTAAAGGCGGCTGAACTCGGCCAAATCCTCGGTTTCGTTGCTCGAACCGTAGGAGGATATGGGCGTGGCGTCGAGGCGCTCGGCCAGCGACCACACGTCGGGGTCGTTGAGCATATTCTGCTCCAGAACGTGGCCCAGCTCGTGGGAGAGCGTCTGGGAAATCTGCTTGCGGGTAGGCTCCCACGTAAGCCTTATCCATATCGAATTGCCGCCGCCGTTATAGCTGTTGGCGGTGTCGCCCTTCTTCCAGTAGAGGTAATGCACGTGCTGGCGCAGGGCGTAGGGGAACACGCCGATGGCCTCGATGGACTTTGTTATCATCTCGGCGTCGGGGTCCTCCTCATTTGTCGCGAACTGGAACTTATGTACCTGCCCGGGAACGTCGCCCTCCATTTCGATTTGGAAAACCCAAGCCGTGCAGAGGCTGCCGCGCCATATATCGAAGTTTTCCACCTGCTCGCGGCTCACGATTTTATAGGGGGCCACCTTTTCGTTCACCACGTCGCCGACCACCTGCCCGGAGGCCGTGTAGGTGAGGGCGGTGATGAGCGTGCGTTTCTGCTCGTCGGGGGCCAAATTGAAGTAATCGCGGCTCGAAAGCAGCGTTTCGGCGCTGTTATACACATCGCGGCTCAAATCGAGCGTGCTGAAAAAGTAGTTGTCGAACGCGCGTTTGAGGTCGTCGGGCAGAAGCTTGTAGCCCTCGGAGTCCTTCGCCCTTTCCATAAGCGAGCCGCTGACGGTTTTAATAAGCCACTTGGCCGCCTCGGAGGACTTTTCGCTTATCTGTACCACCTTGCCGTCCACGTCGGCCAAATACATATCCGCGTGCGAGGGCTTGATGGTGTAGGCGTCGCCGTCCTTTTCAAACAGCAGCTTCTGCTGGGCGTTGCCGTTGTAGGAATACTGTATGAGCTGCACGCCCGACTCCTTCTTCGCGTCGGGAACGTCAAGACTTCTGCCGCTCAGCTTGTTCGCCGCGTAGCACATACCGCCGCCGAGCGGAGCCAGCCGCCAAATCTGGTCGGCGTAGGGCGCGCCCGAAGGGTCGAGCGCGAGCTCCTCGGTGACGATGAGGTCAAGGTTGTTCATGCCGTTGTCCTTCACGGCTATAACGCGGCCGGTGACCTTGTTGATTATCACGTTATAGGCGTTGTTGAACGGATCCGCCGCCTCGACGGCCGTCAGCGTAGCCGCGGGAACCGCGTCCTCGGCGAGGACGGGGGCCGCCCCGAGCAGCATGGCCGCCGCGAGAACCGAGGAGGCCAGCTTCCTCATAAGCGTTTTCTTCATTTATAACCACTCCTTATATATGATAATGTAATTATACCACCATATCTTGTGCGTGTCAACATAATTTTACGGTTTGCGCACAAATTTTGTTGTGATTTTTTACAATAATCTTCCGTTTATGTGTTGACATTTTCGTCAATATGATGTATAATTGTAACATAAATGTAAAGGAGGACAAAAAGATGAAAACGAAACGATTGTTGGCGCTCCTTACGGCGATGGCAATGCTCTTTGGCGTTCTGCCGGGGATAAGCTTTGCCGCGGAGGAGAGCGGCCTTGGCCTATTGGGCAGCTATACGGCGTCAACCGTTAGGGGCAAGGGCTTGTACGACCCCGACGGCGATGACGGCAAGCCGAACAGCTATGACCGTATGTACGTTTTTTCATGGGAAGACACAACGGCTAACCAGCGCGGTTATCGAATGGGTGTGGTTCAGTTCGATGCCGCCGATGTTGACAAAAATACGGTCAATAAAGCGAGGCTTGACCTGACCGTATACAGGACGCAGAACATGAATCAGGGCATGGAATCCACCGCTACCGTGTACGCGATGGATCCCGCGCTGTACGATAATACCAATAACAGCGATAGTGCGCCTAAGCCGGAGCTTAAGCTCGGCTCTATGTCGTTTAAGGGCCTGCCCGAGCAGCAGCGCGACGTAAACCAGACGGTTTCCGCAACGGTTGACCTTGGCGCGTACTTTGAAAAATACCCCGACGCCAATACCGTGACGCTGCTCATCACCAACCGCGACGATGTTTCGGAGTGCAACTCGAAGGGCCTCGCGGCGTTCTACGGCAAGGGCGACGAGGGCAATGAGCCCAAGCTTACCCTTTTGCCTTCCACCAGCGTGGAGGTTACGCTTAAGGCCGGCGAGAGCGAGCTTTTCAAAAAGACCGTCGCC
>CANRER010000136.1 GCA_947629615.1 uncultured Clostridia bacterium
CGAACTCGGCGAAGTCCTCGACGGAGTTACTGCCCGCGTAAGTCGCGGCAATGAGCATATCCTTTTCGATGGCTTCTTTCCACGGATTTCCGCCCGACCAGTTGCCGTTTTTCTGGTCAATACTGTGGCTGAGCTCGTGGCAGATGCAGCTCAGCATCTGCTTCTCGGAGTCCACATGGGTCATTCTGAGATAGAGGTCGGTCTCGCCGCAGTTATAGCTGTTGGCGCTGTCGCTGCGCACCTTTACACTCGTTATGTTCCGACGATAAATATGGGGCACCCTGACGATGATTTTTTTGAAGTTTTCGGCGTTGGCCTGCGCCGTGCCGTCGTTTTGAACATAGAGGTCGAAGCTATGGACACTTCCGGCGGGGTCCGTCACCGTGACGGGATATCTGACGCCGTTAAGCATGGTTCCATGCCAGAAGTCGTATTCGCCGCCAACGCCCTCGCCCACCGAGATTGTCGTGCCCGCCGTGCCGGGCAGCTCGGCTACCGTGTAGGCCGAGCACGCCGCCCCGTAGTCGAGCAGGTGACCGTCCTCCTTATTGAGGTAATTGTTTAGCCTGCGGTAAAGCTCGTCGTCGCCGGAGTTTTTGGTTTCCTCGTATATATTATCCAGCCGCAGCCGCGCCGTCCACTTAACGTCGGTCATGCCCGCGCTGTATCTGTCGAAGGCGTCGCCTGCCACGGTTTCGTATATGCTCACTATCCTCGCGCGCTGTTTTCTTGAAAGCCTCGCGTAGCCATTTGTGCGCGACATCTTATAAAGCGGGCTCTGCTTATCCTCGGGCGCGGGCTCGAAGGCGAGAGCCGCGCGTTCGCTTTCGCTCACCTCGGCGAGGAAGCCGCCGCTGAGGCCCGCGTAAAGGCCGGTTTTCATATTTTTAAGGTAGTAAACGGGCGTTTCGTCGGTATAGCCTTCGGCCTCCTCCAATATCCAGTGCTGATTATCGGTGTACGGGTCGTAGGCAAGGCTTCTCAGCCTGCCGCCGCCCGAGGCGCAGGTCATTCTGTTGCGCGAGGACAGGCACACAAAGGCATAGCCGCCGTCGCCCATATTCCTCGGCAGGAAAAACGCGCTGTCGTCCGAGGCCGAGGTATAGTCCGCCGCGAGGTAGCCGTTCGAGCCGTGGACGTACCTCTCGCCCGCCCTTATGGCGAAGTACCGCCCCGCGAAGCCGTTATATTCGACAGCATCGGGCTCGTCGGGGAGAGCTTCGGCGGCGAAGCCCTTAATATAAAACCTGAATTTTGAATAACCGTTTTCCGTGACGGTCGTTTGATAACTGTTGCTGATGAGGGCAACTGTGTCGAGCCTTGCGCCGTCGGTTCTGGCGGCCAGCGTCCCCGAGGAATGGGGAACGCCGTCGTCGCCGGTCACGGTGATTTCGTAGGTGTTTTCCCTAACGTCGCCGCTTATGACGACGGCGTAGGTCTTGCCCGGCTCGGCAAGGCACAGCCTTGTGCCTTCTTCGGAAAGATAATTTCCCTTGCCGTCGCCGCTTTTATACGAAAAATATTCGTTGCTGAACAGCAGTATCGCCGAGGATTGTATATATTCCATCGGGGCGTTGTCGCTGTCGAACAGCATTATGGCGTTATCGCCTCTCTCGTTCAGCGTCAGCTCAAAGCGGAGCTCGTACCCCGCCGTCAGCGCGGGCTCAATCGCGTGGTAGGCGACGCTGGCGAGGCCCATATTCGCCATGTTTGTTTCTTGGTCGTCGCTGACCCACAGCAGTTTGAAGCCAAAGCCGCGCGTCGTCACGGCGTTGCTCTCAACGGCGACGGTTGTCGGGTTTTCGGTGGTCGGCTCCTTGTCGGCGGGGGTTTCTGCGCTCAGCTCGTACTCGCCGGGGATAAGGCCGCTTATGGAATACGCGCCGTCGGGGCCTGTCACGGCGGTTTTCCCCGCCGCGCCCGAAACGCTTACCCTCACGCCCGAGAGCGCGGGTTCGCCCTCGCCCATCATGCCGTCGCCGTCAGTATCAAGCCAAGCCTTGCCCTCTACCGAGCCGGTTATTGCAAAGCCAACATCATAGCGTGTTATTTCGTTCGGCTTTATCTCAATTTCGGAGGCGTTATCGGTGGTGCGCTCGTACCCCTCGGGGGTATTTACGCTAACTGCATACCTGCCGGGCTTCAGGTCGGGAGCCGCAAACGCCCCGTCCTTGTCCGTGGCGTAGTCCTCGCCGTCAAGCGTTACGACAACGCCCGCGAGCGGCTTTTCGTCCTCGCCCTTCACTCCGTCGCGCCCTCCGCCGAGCCTCTTATTACGGCAAAGCCAATGTCATAGCGCGTTGTTTCGCCGGATTTAAGCTCAATTTCGGAGGCGTTATCGGTGGTACATTCGTACCCCTCGGGGGTATTAACGCTAACTACATACATACCGGGCTTCAGGCCGCGAGCCGTAAACGCCCCGTCCTCGCCCGTGGCGTAGTCCTCGCCGTCAAGCGTTACGATAACGCCAGCGAGGGGCTTTTCGTCCTCGCCCTTCACTCCGTCGCGGTTTTCGTCGTCCCATACGAGGCCGACAGCCTCGGCGGGAAGCGGGAGCGGCGAGCGCACCCCGTCGGGCGTAAGCTCCGCAAGCGGGGGCAGCTCGGCCGAAAGGCCGCTCATATCCCAAAGCATAAGTCGGACGCGGTCGTCCGTTTCGCCCACGTTCACCGAAAGCTCCGCCTTGCCGCCAATAACCCCGACGCTCACGACGCCGGTCAGCATATCGCCGTCAAACACGGCGGCAACGGCGGTTTTGCCGTCCTCCGCCCCGCTTATGCCAACGCCCACCGCCCCGGGAGCGAGAGCCTCGGCGCTCCAGCTCACAACAAGAGCGGGCGCGGCAAGAGCCGCTCCGGCGAAAAGCATTATAAGCGCAAATACGGCGCAAATTGATTTCTTCATTATTTTTTCCTCCGCTTAAAATTACAACTAAAGTATAATATAGAGGCGCGGAAATGTCAAGGCTTGACATTATTAATTTTTTGTGGGAATGGGCCGTTGACAATTCCGCCGCGGCGGGCTATAATAAGTATACGATACTGCGATTACGGAGATGAGCCGATGCGAAAAACGCTTAAAACAAACGCGGAGCTGTTTTTAACTTTTATGAAAATCGGGGTCTTTACCTTCGGCGGGGGCTACGCCATGATACCTCTTATCGAGCGCGAGCTGACGGAAAGCAAGGGCTGGCTCTCCAAGGACGACCTGCTCGAAATTCTCGCAATAGCCGAATCCACCCCCGGGCCTGTGGCGGTGAACGCCGCCACCTTCACGGGAAAGCGGCTGGGCGGCTTTTGGGGCGCGTTCTGCGCCACGCTCGGCGTTACGCTGCCGTCGTTTCTTATAATTCTCGCGCTTTCGGCGGCGCTTCGCAAATTCGAGGCCCTGCCCGCCGTGCGCTACGCCTTTCGCGGGGTGCGCGTCGGGGTTCTCGCGCTGATAATCAAGGCCCTTATGTCGATGTACCGCCAATGCCCCAAGGGGGCCGCGTCATACGCTCTTATGGGGCTGTCCTTCGTGCTGACGGCTTTTTTTGGCGCGCCGGTCATAGCTGTCATCATCGGCTGCGGAGCGTTCGGCCTCGTCCGCGCTCTTACGGGAAGGAGGATGGCATGATACTGCTTGAGCTTTTATGGACCTTCCTCAAAATCGGGGCTTTCACCTTCGGCGGAGGATACGCCATGCTGCCTCTTATCCAGCAGGAGGTGGCCGCCCACGGCTGGCTCAGCGCGGCGGAGCTCGTCAATTTTGTGGCCGTTAGCGAAAGTACTCCCGGCCCTTTCGCCGTCAATATCGCGACATACGTCGGGGCCGAGACCGCCGGAGCCGCCGGAGCGGTCTGCGCCACGCTCGGCGTGACGCTTCCATCGTTTATTGTTATCCTTATCGTGGCCGGAAGCTATGAGCGTTTTAAAAACAGCTCGGCAGTCAGGGGCTGCATGAGCGGTCTCAGGCCCGCCGTTGTGGGGCTTATCGCATCCGCGGCGGTATCGGTGGGCAAAACGGCGCTCTTTCCCGCGGGCTTCAGCGCCGAAGCGCTTCTCTCACCTGATACGCTCGGAGCGGCGGCGGTGTTTGCCCTGTCGCTGCTCTTTGCCGCAAAAAAGCTGCACCCGATAATAATTATCTGCCTTTCGGCAGCCATAGGCGTCTGCCTCGGCTTTGCCGGCCTGTAACGAACGTATAGTAAGAACAGCCCTCCGCCAAGCGCGGAGGGTTTGTCTGTCTGTGAGATTAATTTTAAGAACCAACTCAAATAAAAATAAAATTATGAAATTCCGGGGCGTGTACCCGGAATTTCATACCTTAGTCGGGGTAGAAAA
>CANRER010000137.1 GCA_947629615.1 uncultured Clostridia bacterium
GAAAAAGCTTTTTTCGGGGAAAAGACTGATAGTATTGCTTGCGCTGATTATCGCGGCAGGCGTGGCCGTAGCCGTGCGAAGCTGCGCAGCGCGTGAAAAGCCCGACCTGACGCTGACATATATTGGCGAGAACTATTTCAGCAGCGACCGCTTTTATGACGCAAGACGACTCATCGAGGACAATATCGACGACGTGAACGGCGACGGCAAAAGGATAGCGGAAATAGCCGTGATTTCTTTCGGGACGAACATTACCGGCGCGCAGGAGCAGAATAATCTGACGAGGCTAACAATGTCGATCGGAGGGGGAGAAAGCCGCGTATACATCATGGATAAGGCCTACGCGGCGCGTTTTGCCGACAGCGAGGCTCTTGCCGACGTGGCGTGGCTTGCCCCGGGCGGCGAGGTTCTCACGAACGAAAGCGGCAAGGCCTACGCGGTGAGCGTGGAGGGCAATCCCGTTTTGGAGCGGCTTGGCTTAAGCGATACCGAGGACGTATATATTGCCCTTCGGGCCGTATCGGAGATGGACGGGATAAACTTTGAAAACATTGACGCAATCGACGCGTCGGCGCGAAAAGCATTTGAGTATATTATTAAAAATAATATAAATAATTAAAACGAGGTGCAAAAAAATGGACGGAAACGGTGGTATTCAGGCGATCGCGTATTATGCCGTGATTATACTTGTGTTTGTCGGCTTTTTCTGGTGGATGAGCCGCAGCAACAAGAAGCGCGAGCGCGAACAGCTTCTTATGATGGACTCCCTTCAGGTGGGCGACGAGGTCGTTACCATCGGCGGAGTTATCGGCAAGATTACTTCCATCAAGGAGGACAGCGTCGTTATCGAGAGCGGCTCCGACAAGAGCAGGATACGCTTTGAAAAGAGCGCGATAAAGACAGTGCTCACGGTTCACGAGTAATTGAAAAAGCCCCCGACGGGGGCTTTTTACTTTTTCAATATATTAAGGTTTCTCATCAGCACGGCCTTTCCGCGCCATGCGAAGGCGCGGTCGCCGAATTTTTCGCGGAACTCGCGGTTGCTGAGTCCGTCGAGCATATCGCGGCGCAGGTCGAATATCCTGTTTTCGAGAAATTCCGGCATGGGCGGGGGAGGCGCGGCGTTGTGCGGGCAGACGAGCTGACACACGTCGCAGCCGAAAACGCAGCCCGCGCGGCGTATTATGGCGCGTTCGTCCTCGGTGAGCTCACCTTTTTTCTGCGTCAGGGCCGAGGCGCAGCGCTCCTCGTGAAAGCCGCCGTCAAGCGCTCCGCCGGGGCAGGCCCTCACACAGCGGCCGCAGCTGAGGCAGCCGCCCTCGAGCGGCTTGTCGCACTCCATTACAAGGTCGGTTAGCACATAGCCGATGAAAAAGAAGCTGCCAAGGCGCGGGTTTATCATCAGCGTATTTTTGCCGTAAAAGCCAAGCCCCGCGTGGTACGCGAGGTTTTTGTCAACGGCGGGGCCGATGTCGGCGAAGGCTTCGGCGCGTTCGGCTCCGCACTCCGAAATAAGAAAATCGCATATTCTGCCAAGCTTTTCTTTAACCACAATATGGTAATCGCGCGAATAGGCGTATACGGAAAGATTGCCCTCCTCCTTGCCCGAAAAATAGGGGAAAAGGCAAACGAAGGCCGTACTGCCGCCGTATGCGGCGACGCCTGTTTCGGTTATGCCCAGCGAGGCGGCGTAGGCTTTAAGCTTTTGTTTCATTCTGCCCTCCGAAAAGCCGCAGCTTTGCCGTCAGCCCGGTATAGCGGCGCGAGCGGCGGTTGTTGCGCACCATGCGGGCCACGGCGTCGGGCGAGCCGACAAGCACCACAAGCTCCCGCGCGCGGGTTATGGCGGTATATAGCAGGTTCCGCGCCATCAGCATGGGCGCGAAGCCGCAAACGGGTATGACCACGGCCTTGAACTCACAGCCTTGGCTTTTGGTGACGGTCAGCGCGTAGGCGGGTTCGAGGTTGTCGAGCGAGGCAAAATCGTAATGGACGAGCTTGCCGTCGTCGAACTCCACCGTCAGCAGCTTATCGCCGCGGTCGATTTTCACAATTTCGCCGATGTCGCCGTTAAAAATGCCCAGCCCCTCCGTACCCTCGACGGGGTTTGTCCATTCGGCGGAGTAGTTGTTTTTTATCTGTATGACCTTATCGCCCTTGCGGAAGGTGAGGCCGCCGCGCTTTTGCTCCGGCTTGCCCTTTTCGGCGGGGTTCAGACGCTCCTGAAGCATGGCGTTCAGGTTTGCCACGCCGGCCACGCCCTTCTTCGAGGGCGAAAGCACCTGTATGTCGTTCATCGTGTAGCCGTAAGCCTTCGGCAGGCGGCTGTGCACAAGGTCGAGTATTACGTCCGCCGCGCTTTGGTGGTCGGGCCTGTTAATAAAAAAGAAGTCGGAATGGTTGTTCGCGAGGTCGGGCATTTCGCCGTCATTAATGCGGTGAGCGTTCACGACTATCATGCTTTGCTCGGCTTGGCGGAACACGGTGTTCAGCCTTATGACGGGGACTACGCCGCTCTCGATTATGTCGCCGAGCACGTTCCCCGCACCGACGGAGGGGAGCTGATCGACGTCGCCGGCCATAACTATGCCCGCGCCGCGCTTCATGGCCTTCAGCAGAGCTTCGAGAAGCTGCAAATCCACCATGCTCATCTCATCGACGATAATGCAGTCCGCCGTGAGAGGGTTTGTTTCGCAGCGGGAAAATCGCTGTTCCTCGTCGTTTATCGCGCCGACCTCGAGCAGGCGGTGAATGGTTTTCGCCTCATGACCGCAGGCCTCCTCGAGCCTTTTCGCGGCCTTGCCCGTGGGGGCGCAGAGCGCGACGTCAAGCCCCTTGCGCCGCATAAGATTCAGCACGCATTTCATAATGGTAGTTTTGCCGGTGCCGGGGCCGCCGGTGATGACGAGAATTTTGCGCGAGGCCGCCGTCAGAACCGCGTCCCTCTGTTCGGCGGAAAGCACAATCCCGTCCGCCGCCGCGCACTCGTCCACCGCCGCGCCGAGGCCTTCTTCGGCTTCGTCCTTGGCCTTGACGAGCGACGCGACGCGGCTCGCGAGCGACACCTCGAGGTTGTAATATAAAGGCAGGTACACCAGCCCGTCCTCGCGGATAAGCTTGCCCATGAGCAGGGCGTCGCTGAAGCAGTCGTCCACAACGGCTCGCCCACAGCCGAGCATTTTCGCCGCGTAATCGAGAAGCTGCTCCTCGGGGTAGCAGCTATGGCCGTTCATGGCGGCCTCGGTCAGGGCGTAGCGCAGCCCGCTTTTGACGCGGCTGCGGCTGTCGAACGGCAGCCCGAGGCTGGCGGCGATACGGTCGCAGGTTTTGAAGCCTATGCCCTGCACGTTTTCGCAAAGCGCGTAGGGGTCGTCGCGAACGAGGTCAACAGCCATAAAGCCGTATTTTTTGTATATCTTCATCGCGAGGTTGGGCGTTATGCCGAACTGCTGAAAGAACATCACGGTTTCGGCGGCGTCTTGGCGGAGGATAAAGGCCTCGCTCATGGCCTCGGCCTTGCGCGGGCTTATGCCCTTTATCTCGGAAAGAAGCTGAGGGGTGTTTCTGAGCACGTCGAGCGAATCCTCGCCGAAGCGGTCCACTATGCGGCGGGCGGTGCTTGCGCCTATGCCGGTTATAACGCCGGAGGCGAGGTAGGAATAAATCGCGCCGACGCTTTGCGGTAGCAGCTTTTCAATGCGCTCCACCTTGAGCTGCCTGCCGTATTCCGTGTGCGTAATCCATGTTCCCGTCAGCTTCACGCTTTCGCCCGGGCTCAAAAACGGCATATGCCCCACGGCAACGGTAAGAACACCGTTCACGTCGATTTCGCAAACGGTGTAGCCGTTGTCCTCGTTCACATATATGATTTCATAGACCTCTCCCTCAAGAGTTATGCTCTCCGTGATCATCAGCCTCATCTCTAAGTGAATTTTCAACGCTAATGCGAATTACCGTTCCGGGCGGCAGCGCCGAAAACAGCTCCATAAGCTCGGCCTTGCCGTAGCAGGGAGCGGCGGAGCCCTCCGCTTCGGGCCTGAACAGCGCGCCGAGGCAGAGGAGTAGCGCGAAGGCTATCAGCGCGCAGATTGTAAATTCCGTCATTATATCACCCCGTATAGAATATGCGAAACGGGGCGAGGCGGTGATGAAAGGGGCCTGAGCGGCCCCCGTAAAAATTACTTATAAATACATTTTAAGCTCGTCCGCCCGGTCGGTTTTCTCCCACGGGAGGTCGAGGTCGGAGCGGCCAAAGTGGCCGTAGGCCGCCGTTTGGCGGTAAATCGGGCGGC
>CANRER010000138.1 GCA_947629615.1 uncultured Clostridia bacterium
AACGTGCGGGTGCGCTCATGAACCCTGTCGAGGGAAAAAAGCGCGAGCTTCGCGCCCTGATAGACGGGGCCGCGCTGTCGCTTTACGGCCTCGGCTGCGAATACGAAATAACGCGGCCAAGGCTCCCCGCACGCGGGGAGCTTTCCGCCTCGGCGGCGCTGCGGTTGGCGCCCATGCTAAAGCGCCCCCCGCTCGAAATCGCAGGCGAGCTTGCCGCCGCCGTTTCCCTGCCCGAGGGCGAGCGGGTCAAGGCCGCCGGGAAGGGGTATTTGAACTTCTTCCTTAAACCCGGCTTCCTGCTCGCCGCGCTCGACCCCGCGCCGGTTATCTCCGCGCCGCCCCTGCCACCGCTTGAAGACCCCCGCTTCGGCGAGGTCTACCCGAGGGTGCGGCTCGCCGCCGTGCTGAAAACGCAGGGCGTCGCGCCGGACGGCGGGCAGCGGCTCGAGCTTTTGACCGCGCCGGAGGAGCTGCGGCTGCTTTGGGCGGTTTTCGGCGGCGACAGGCGCGAGCTGACCGAAGCCGCGCTGGATTTTTACGACAAAATCGGCCTCGGCGGCGAAAGCGGGCGGGCGATGGCGCGCTATATTCTGCTCGGCAACGCTCTGAGCAATATGGAGGTAACACAATGAAAACGAAATTTATTTCTCTGCTGACCGCGCTTGTCATGGCGCTCTCCCCCGCCCTCGCACTGGCGGAGGACGCGCCCGCCGAGCAGGCTTCGCAGGCCGAACAGACCGAACAGACCGAGCAGGCCGACGAACCCTCGGCCAATGGCGAAATCGAGCTCACGCCCTATCAGCAAAAGCGACTGGTATACAACATGGCGCACACCATCGCCGACAGCTACTACTACGGCGTAAGCGACACCAATCTGCTTTTTTCCATAATCTGCGCCACAATCGAGAACGACGGCGTGTTCGACGTGGACCTCGCCCTAAAGGCCATGCTGGATAACACCGGCGATGAGTACGCCGAGTTTTACCCCGCCGACGCGTTCGAAGAGGAAATCGAATACTACGGCGCGGCCTTTTACGGGCTGGGCGTTGTGCTTGAGCCGCAGGACGGCGGCGTAGTTGTCAACAGCGTCTACACCGGCGGCAGCGGCGAGGAGGCCGGCCTTAAGGTGGGCGACCGCATTATGACGGTGGACGGGGTTGACGTTTCCGATATGCTGCCCGCGGACGTGCGCGAGATGATTGTCGGCGAGGAAAACACCGCCGTGGAGCTTACGGTGCTGCGCGGCGAGCAGATTATCCCCATACACGCCGTGCGCCGCAGGGTGACGGAAAGCCACTCGAGCATGGAAATTATTGACAATAAAATCGCCTACATCACCGTGGATTCGTTCACCGGCTCTCTGCCCGACGATTTTGACAAATACATTGACGAGCTTGTTTCCGCCGGGATAAACGACGTGATAATCGACCTGCGCGACAATGGCGGCGGCGATTTGAACGCCGCGATTTCGGTGGCGAAAAAGCTGATTCCGGCGGGGCTTATCGGCACGCTGAAGGAGTATAAGGACGGCGTCGTCGAGGAGAACATATACAGCGAAAACCTCAACGCTCCGCGCTTCGACACGCTTGTGCTGGTGAACGAGAATACGGCCTCGGCCAGCGAATTTCTGGCGATGGCGCTGCAAAGCCGCGGGCGGGCGAAGCTCATGGGTACGCACACCTACGGCAAGGGCTGTATGCAGTCCCTGATACGCACCGCGAACGGGAGCGGGCTTAAGTTCACCACGGGCGAGTATTTTTCGCCCAAGGGCGAGCGTATCCACACCGTCGGCCTTACGCCCGACCTGCCTGTGGAGAACACCAAGGTTCCTATCGACGAGGCGAGCTTCCTTATGTTCGACTTCAATCAGCTTGGCTCCGAAACGTCGCGCATGGCCGCCGAACAGCGGCTGAACGCTCTCGGCCTGCTCGAGGACGAGGATACCGACGGCGTTTTCGACGCGAAAACCGAGGTCGGGCTGCGCATTTTTCAGGCTTACTGCGAGTTCGAGCCTACCGGCGAGCTGGATCTCAATACCGCGCTTAAGCTGACGGACTTCGAATACGACGATATTTTTAAGGTTATCGACGACCAGTACGCCGCCGCTCTGGCCTATTTTGATAAGTAATGCGAGCATAAACCGCTAGCCGCCTGACGCGTATGGCCCGTGGCTCCGCCGGTATTGCCGGATAAATATACCCACCAACCCCCTCACCCGTCGCTCGCTTCGCTCGCGCCACCTTCTCCCCAAGGAGAAGGCAAGATTGTGTGCGGGGATTGTACTTATGCTATCGTCTTTGCAAAAAGTAAAGATCAACAGCCCTTGGCTTCCCCTCGGGGGGAAGCTGTCGGCGAAGCCGACTGATGAGGGGTTCAGTCCTTCTCAACAAGTATCAGAACAACAAAAAAAGGGCCGAACGGCCCTTTTTTCTTATGACTTACAGTCCAAGCCTGTATGCTACCTCGTTGTACCGCAGCTCCTTCTTGAACTCGTTTATATCGGTCTTTTCGTCGATAACCACGCACTCAATGCCGGCAATCTCGGCGAAATCGCGCAGATGCTGCAAGGTGAGCGCGTTGGAAAGGCAGGTGTGGTGCGCCCCGCCGGCGATAATCCACGCCTCGGCGGAGGTGGCGAGATTGGGAAGGGGCTTCCACAGCACGCGGGCCACGGGCAGCTTGGGCATCTTTTTCTTGATTTTCACAAGCTCCAGCTCGGACACAAGCAGGCGGAAGCGGTCGCCCATGTCGAGAACGGTCGCGGCGACGGCGCGGCCCTGCTGGCCGTTGAACACAAGGCGGGCGGGATCCTCCTTGCCGCCAATGCCGAGGGGGTGAACCTCGATTTTCGGCTTATCCTCGGCGATAGAGGGGCAAACCTCGAGCATATGCGCCCCAAGGGCAAGCTCGTGGCCCTTTTCGAGATGATAGGTATAGTCCTCCATGAACACGGTGCCGCCGTTAAGGCCCTTCGCCATACGCTTCATCACGGCCACAAGAGCAGAGGTTTTCCAGTCGCCCTCCGCGCCGAAGCCGTACCCGTCGGCGAGCATATTCTGCACGGCAAGGCCGGGAAGCTGGCGCAGGCCGTGAAGGTCCTCGAAGGTAGTTGTGAACGCGCCGAAGCCGCCGTTTTCGAGGAAGCAGCGCAGCCCCACCTCATACTTGGCCTGCACGCGCACGGCCTCGCGCTGAGTGGTGTTATACTCGTATCTCTCCTCGTACTCCTTCAGCTTGGCCTCGATATCCTCGTCGCTGACGGCGTTGATGACCTCCACGAGGTCGCCCATGCCGTAGCCGTTCACGCTCCAGCCGAATTTTATCTGCGCCTCGACCTTATCGCCCTCGGTAACGGCCACCTCGCGCATATTGTCGCCGAAACGGGCCACCTTAAGGCTGTTGCTGAAGGCCCAAGCGTCGGCGGCGCGCATCCACGCGCCGATTTTTTCGGCCACGTCGTCGTCGCGCCAATGGCCCACAACCACCTTGCGGCGCAATCCCATGCGGCTGACGATGAAGCCGTGCTCGCGGTCGCCGTGAGCGGACTGGTTCAAATTCATGAAGTCCATGTCAATGGTGTCCCACGGGATTTCGCGGTTATACTGTGTGTGCAGGTGGAGCATGGGCTTTTGCAGGGCCTTAAGGCCGGCTATCCACATTTTGGACGGCGAGAACACGTGCATCCACATGATAACGCCCAAGCAGTCGGCGCAGGCGTTCGCCTCGGCCACAACGGCGGAAATCTCGTCCGGCAGAGTGACAAGGCCCTTGCTCACAACGCGGAAGGGCAGCCTTTCGGAAAGCGACGCGGCTATTTCGTCGCTGTGGGCGTTCATTTCGGCGAAGGCGTCGGTGCCGTAAAGGTGTTGCCCGCCGGTTATCAGCCAAAATTCTTTCGACATGGTAAAATCTCCTTTTTTTATTTATATTTTATCACAATCGCCCCGCCGGTTCAAGTGTTTTTCGTAAATTTTCGCGCGGGAGCGAACACGTACCCCAAAAGTTAGATACTTTTAAAGGCGCATATTTTTATAGCGAAAAAGGTATAAACCGCAAGAATACCCGTTGGGGTTCAAAATCTGTTATTATGGATATTCGAGAAAACCATTTGGGATTTCATAAACATAAGGGAATTACAAAATTCCGCATCCCGTAGTCGCAAAATGAGGCTTAGGCGCGGAAAGCTCCGGCTCCATAATACCAGGTAAGGTATAATATTTTTCGCAAAATCAGAAAAGAGCAAAAAATGTAGACATGCTCACAAAACTCTGGTAGAATG
>CANRER010000139.1 GCA_947629615.1 uncultured Clostridia bacterium
ATGGCGCTGTTCAAGAGAATAAGCCCCATCACGAGCGAAAGCTCCTTCCAGTAGCGGGGCATATAGCCCAGCACGCGCAAAAACAGCTTTTTTTTGCTTTGGCATTTGGGGCAGGTCTTGCGCCCCTTCTGATACGGCGTGCCGCACTTCGGACACACGCGGTCCTCCGCGCCCCGGCCCCAGTCGTCGTCGGTTATGGGCCTGCCCGAGCGAAGTCGGTCGCATATACGGCAAATATTTCCCGCCGCGCCGCCGCACGAGCTTGTGAAGGCCGCCGCCACGACCTCGCGGCCGCCGCCCACGGCCAGCAGAACGCCGGTCGCGAGGTAGTTTTCGAGCCTGATTTCCCACTCGCTGAAATTGTATGACGAAAAGGCGCCCGTATCCGGGTCGGCGGCGATGAAGCGGTCGGCGCAGGCAAAAAGCCACACGTCGCCGTAGGAGCCGTCTGTTCGGAGGTCGCTGCGGACAGCGGCGATGACCTCCGCCGGGGAGACGCCCATTTTCTTTATAAATTCGGTGATTTTTTCGTCGGGCCTGTCGAAGCCCTTCAGCGCGGCATATTCGTTTTCGGGAGGCATATCCTCACCCCTTAAATTCGTTTGCCACATTATTTTAGCACACTAAAGGTTTTTCGTCAATAGAGTTTTGTGAATTGTTTGTTAATTCGCCGCGCGGGCCGTTATTTCGCCTCGATGTGGCTCCTTTCCACAAGCGCGGCTATATCCCCGCCGTAGGGAGCGGGCTCGTCCGCGCTCACGGCGTACATCAAATATTCGATATTGCCTTCCGGCCCGCGTATGGGCGAAAAGTCCAGCCCGCGCACCTCGAAGCCCGCGCTCTCGGCAAAGCGAACCACCCTTTCGACGACCTCGCGGTGAACCTCGCCGTCGCGCACAACGCCCTTTTTGCCCACCTTTTCGCGGCCCGCCTCGAACTGCGGCTTTATCAGGGCCACAATCTCGCCGCCCGGCTTAAGCAGCCGCCTCGCCACGGGCAGCACAAGCTCCAGCGAAATAAAGGCCACGTCCACCGAGGCGAAGTCCAGCAAAACGCCCACGTCCTCGGGCGTTACGCCGCGTATGTTCGTGCGCTCCATGTTCACCACGCGCTCGTCGCCGCGCAGCTTCCACGCGAGCTGACCGTAGCCCACGTCCACCGCGAACACCCTCGCGGCCCCGTTTTGCAGCATACAGTCCGTGAAGCCCCCGGTCGAGGCCCCTATGTCCATAGCCGTTTTGCCCTCAAGCGTCACCGGGAAAACGGCGAGCGCCTTTTCGAGCTTAAGCCCGCCGCGGCTCACGTATTTCCGCTCCGCCCCGCGCAGCTCAACCGCGTCCTTCCCGCCGACCTGAAAGCCGGCCTTATCGGCCTTTTGGCCGTTCACAAAAACCTTGCCCTCCATTATCAGGCTCTTGGCGAGGTCGCGCCCGCTGACAAGCCCCTCGTCCACAAGGTATGCGTCCAGTCGTTTTTTCACAGCAGTTCTCCTATTTTTTCGAGCAGCTTTTCGGTCGTCAGGCCGTAAAGCTCTTCCAGCTCGGCCATAGTGGCGTGAGGCACAAAGGCGTCGGGCAGGGCTATCAGCTTGACCTTGAAGCCCGCGCCGCGTCTGGTGAGGTAGGCGGCGAGCTGCTCGCCTATGCCGCCGCAGCCGACGGCCTCCTCCATGAACGCGAGGCGGCCCGTCTTTTCGGCGCTTTTTATCACCGTCGCCGCGTCGAGCGGCTTTATCGTGCGCATATCTATAACCTCGGCCTCTATTCCTTTTTCGGCCAGAGCCTCGGCGCATTTCAACGCCCGCGCGACCATCGAGCCGTAGGCCGCCGTTGTCGATGCTCATCGCCTCGCCGCCGCGCGGGTAGCGCACGGCTATGGGGCCGTTATGCTCCTCCACGGCGTAGCGCAGCATTTTGCGCAGCTCGGCGAAGCTCGACGGCGCGAGCGCCGCCACGTTCGGTATGGCCGAAAGGAAGGCCACGTCGAATATTCCCTGATGCGTGGCCCCGTCGCCGGGAACAAGCCCGGCCCTGTCCACCGCCAGCACGGCGTGCAGCCCGCCTATGGCGAGGTCGTGTATCACGTTGTCGTACGCCCGCTGAAGGAAGGACGAATATATACTAATCACAGGCACAAGCCCGCCGCCGGCAAGCCCGGCGGCAAAGGTAACTGCGTGGCCCTCGGCTATGCCCACGTCAAAAAAGCGTATTTTTTCTCAAATTCGCTGAGCCCGCTGCCGAGAGCCATCGAGGGCGTCACGGCTACAACGGCGGGGTTATCCTTCGCTATGGAGCAAAGCTCGTCGCCAAAGACCGACGAAAAGGTCTGCGCGCCGCTCTTGCCTATGCCCGCCGCCGCGTCGAAGGGGCCTACCCCGTGGTATTTTTGGGGCGCGGCCTCGGCGGGGGCGTAGCCCTTGCCTTTTTTTGTCAGCACATGGACGGCCACAGGCTCGTCCATCTTGAGCGCGCGCGAAAACAGCTCCTCCATGTCGGCGACGCTGTGGCCGTTCACCGGGCCGAGGTATGTAATGCCCATCGACTCGAACAGCGTACCCGCCGTAACGGCGTATTTTATATGATCCTTAACAAAGCGTATGGCGTCGCGCACCTTGTCGCCCGCGTAGGGTATTTTGTCGAGGGCGGCCTCCACGGTGTCCTTGGCGCGCTGATAGCGGCCCGCGCTGCGGGCCTTGGAAAGCAGAGTGGAAATACTGCCCACGTTTTTGGCGATGGACATTTCGTTGTCGTTAATTACAATCAGCATGGGCCGTTTAAGGTGGCCTATCTGGTCGAGAGCCTCCATAGCGAGGCCGCCGGTCAGGGCTCCGTCGCCGATAACGCAGCACACCCTTCCCCCCGCGCCGGTCAGCTCGTTCGCCATAACCGCGCCTATCCCCACCGAAAGCGAGGTCGAGCTGTGGCCCGAAACCGCGAAGTCGTAGGGACTTTCCGCCGGGCTCGAAAAGCCGCAGGCCCCGTTCAGCGAGCGCAGGCTTCGCATGGCCTCGCGCCTGCCGGTAAACAGCTTGTAAAGGTAGGACTGATGCCCCACGTCCCAAATCAGCGTGTCGCGCGGCAGGTCGAGCGCGCGGCACAGGGCTATCGTCAGCTCCACCACGCCCAGATTGCTCGAAAGGTGGCCGCCATGCTCCGCCACAAGCGATATTATCTCCGCGCGGGCCTCGCCGGCAAGCACGTTGAGCTGCGCCGGCGAGAGCTTTTTCAGGTCGGAGGGCTGATTTACGGTATCTAAAATTCGTTTTGTATTCAAGTCTATCATTCCTTACGGTCAGTAAGCTTTTCGGGCGGCGTCGGCTCGACGAGCGCGGTGGCGTAGCCCTCGTATATAACCATGCCGGCCTTCGCGCCGCGCGGTTTTTTCACGTGGCTGACGGGGCAGTAGTCTACTTCGGCCTTCGGGGCGCCGCGCGCCTTGGAAAAGTAGGCCGCCAGCGACGCCGCCGCGGTTATCACCTCCGGCGGGAAATCCTCGCCCTTGTACTTCACGAGGGTGTGACTGCCGGCGATGTTTTTGGTGTGCAGCCACAGGTCGCGGCTGCGGCCCAGCTTAAGCGTCAGATAATCGTTTTGCGCGTTGTTGCGCCCCACCATTATGTCGTAGCCCATAAACCGAAAGCTCATGGGCGGCGAGGCGGCCTCCCGCGCGGGCTTTTTGCGCCTGCCGTCGCCCTTCAGGTAGCCGCCCTCGGTCAGCTCGGCGCGTATTTCGGCCAGCTCCGCGAGCGAGCGGGCGTTCTCCAGCGACAACAGCACCGACTCCAGATACGCCAGCTCGTTTTTCGTCAGCTCTATCTGCTCGGCGGCGTAAAGCTCGGTATTCTTGGCCTTTTTGTACTTATTGTAATAGCTTTTCGCGTTCTGCGAGGGGCTTTTGGTTTCGTCGAGGGGTATCGTCACCGACGCTTGGTTTTCGTCGTAGTAGTTCGTCACCGTCACGCTTTTCGCCCCGCGCTCGGCGGCGTAAAGGTTGGCCGTCAAAAGGTCGCCGTAAACGCGGTATTTTTCCCTGTCCTTGGCGGCGGCGAGGTCGCCCTGAAGCAGGTCGAGCTTGCGCGAGGCCCTCGAAAGGCAGTTGTTTACCACCTTCGCCATGCCGGAGGCGTGGGCCTTCCTACGGGCCTGCCTGTCGCGCAGGCGGGAAAACTCCT
>CANRER010000140.1 GCA_947629615.1 uncultured Clostridia bacterium
CGTAGGAGGGAACCTCGGCGAGGCCCTTTGTGAACGTCAGCCGATACGCCGCGCCGCCCTCGAGCGCGAAGGCGTTGTCGGCGGGGAGCTGCCCCTCGCCGTAGTACGCCTCGTCCACGGTGATTTTGGCCTCGGCGCGGAATTTGTCGGTGTCGTCAACGTCGCCGTAAAGCGTGAACGAGCCCTTTTTGGCGTAGGTGCGGAAGTCCGCCTCGTCCCAGCGCCACGTTACGTTTTTGATTATGGGCGCGTCGTTGTCAAGATAGGCCTTTACGCTTGTCGGAAGCTGGGGCCTGACGCCGCGAACGGTCGTCACGCCGCCGTCCGAGGCGAGCGCGGGGTCGGCGCGGACGATGTCGCGCCTTGTGTAGTGGGCGTAGATGTCGTTTTTATCCTGCTCGAGGCTTGCGAGGCTGAGGTTTTCGTCGGGCTCGGGGTTGCCCTTTTTGTCCGAGCCGTCTGCCTCGGCGGGAGCCGCCCCGCCGCTTTCCCCGATGACGGGCGGGTCTATCTCATCGGGGTGGTCGGCCAGCCAGTCATAAACATAGTCGTAATAGTATATCTCGCCGTTTTCGCCCCTTATCGTTTCGGGTACGGAGCCCTCGTAGGAGAACGGCTTTTGAAGCTTGCCGAGAGTTTCCGTCACGCCGGAAATCTCGCGGCCGTTCTCGTCCACGTAGTGGAGCGTTACGGGCGCGTATTTAACGTACTTCGCGGTGCGCAGCGTGGGCGCGAGGCCCGCCTCGGCCTCCTTGTCCGCGATGTAGGTGGCGCAGGTGTTCGCCTCGACAAGGAACGAAAGGTGAGCGTCGTTCCTGTGGTCGCGCACGAAGCCCGTCACGTCGAAGTCGGCCCAGCCCTTGAAGGTGTGGGGCAGCTGAACCGTGCTAATCAGCTCCGCGCCCTTTCTCAGGGCCTCGGTGTTGTTCCATGTCGCGCCGTCCTCCGTCCAGTCGTCGAGGGCCTCGGGTATGCCGTAAACGCTGTATGTCGGGTTTGCGTTGTTATCTATATGGTCGATGTAAAGGTGGAGCGAGGTGTTGACGATGGCGTCCACGTCGGCCCCGGCGTTTTCGTCCTCGCCCTCGCCCTTTTCGCTCACGCCGTATTTGTCGTGTACGGTCGCCTCGCCGAAGCCGCCGCCGTCAAAGCGCAGCAGAGCCTTCCGCTCGGAGCCGGCGTCGGTATTCGTGCCGGTACGCTTGCCCGTCACGCGGAGAGCGGTGGCGGAGCTTGGGTTATTGTCGTCCATAGGGTTGGCGTTGTGGGCGGAGGTCGGTTGGTTTTCGGCGATGAAGGTATCGGCGACGACCTCGCGGTCCTCGATGTCGCCCTCCTCAACCAGCACGGTCTGCTGCACCTGCATACCGCCGGGTTCGAGCGTTCCCGCCACAACGAACGAGCCGCCCGAGCCGTAAAGCGACTCGTCAACCTCGTTCCAGCTCACGCCCATCGTAACGGTCGTTCCGTCCTCAACGTCCGCCGTCAGCGAGCGGGGCAGCGAGGGGTATATCCCGAGCGCGGTGCTGATTGCGGGGGTGCGCACGCCGGTAATCTCCAGCACCTTCACGGCGGCCTCGATGGGGTCGGCCTCAACGCCCTGCAGCTCGCCGCGCACGGTAAACTCGCCTGCCTCGGCGTAGCTGCTCGCGGCCACGGAGGCCCACTTCACACCGTAGGCCTGAACCGAGCCGTCGCTGAAGCGCACGTTCACCTTTTCGGGCAGCGCGGGCGCGTGGTACTGCACGGTTTTAACGCTCACGCCGTCCACGCTTTCGACCGTCTTGTCGGCGTAAACAAGGTAAATCACTTTGTCGCCCTCCACCGTCACGGGCAGGGCGTTTCTCCGCGCGGTCGCGGCCGCGTCGTAGATTTGTCCGCTTATCTTCGCGGGTATTTCGGGGGTGAAGCGTTCGCCGATGGGCAGGCGCAAAGCGAGCGCGTTCGCCAAATCCTTGCCCGAGGCGTCCACGTATTTTACCGTAACGGAGGCCGTGTCGCGGCGTATGTACTCGACCGTCGGCGCGAAGCAATCCCCGGCTTCGGACGAGAATATGTGGCTTACGGCGGTGTTTGCCGTCAGCGCGAAGGCGTAAACGCCGTCCTCGGCGGGATGTTGGTTTACATAATCCGTAATGTCAAAGGTAAAATAGTTCAGCACGGCGGAGCTTGCGCCGTTAAGCGGTATAACCGTCTTGGCGGCGGGCGTGCCGCTCACGGCGGGCTTGGCGTTCCAAGTTATTGCGGCCGCGCTCCAGCCTTTGTCAATGGGCGTAAGGCTCACGGTCTGGTCGGCCTCGGCTATGCTCTTGGCGCGAACGGTCAGTCTTACCGCGTCGTAACTCTTGTTTTTGCCCTCGGGAAGGGCGAATTTTATGTAGGCGTATCGGTTATAGAGCGCGCCCGTAGTCCCGCCGGAATTTTTGTCGGCGGCTATAACAAGCTCGTTTTCCGCCGAAAGATTTTTGGCGCGGTTCGCGTCGCTGTCCTCGGCGTAGGTGTCCTCCGTGAGGGAAGCTCGCCCGTATTCCGACGAGGCGAGCGCGCCGTCGCGGGTTATCTCAAGCGCGGGGCGCAGCGACGAGGTTCCGAATTCGGAGGAATACACTATAACGCCCGCCGCCCCGGCCTTCACGCGGAGCGAGAAGCGCGTTTTTTCTTTTTCGCGGATAAAGCGGGTGAGGTCGGCGGTTATCTCCGAGCCGACCTTCGCGTTGGCCGCGCTGAGCGAGCTCGACACCGCCGCGAGGCCCTCGGCCTTGGCCGCGGGGGCGTTGTTCCACGTGAGCTTAGCGGCGCTCCACTCGTCGCTTACCTCGTAAAAGGCCAACGCCGACGCGCCAATATCGTTCTTTTTGAAGTTTTCTATCATGGTCGTGCCGTCCGCCACGTATAGCTTCAGCACGGCGGAGGAAACCGTTTTCGGGTCAATTTCGCCAAGGTCGAAGCGCAAAAAAGCGTCGCGGCTGCGGCCCGCATCGCCTCGGGTTTCCCCACCCTCGCAGCCGATTTCCGCCGGCAGAGGGTTGGCGGAGTTGTAGCCTATTTCGAGGGTGGTTCCGCCCTCAAACGACTTGTTCGCGTTGTCGTTGTCGCTCCCCGCGTCGATATATGTGTCGTCCGCGGGTAAAAGGCGCACCGTGGCTACGTCCTCGGCCACGGCGGTTGGCCCCGCCGGCGTAAAGACGGCGACCGAGCCTATCAGCGTCACCGTTAAGATAAGGGCCGTTATTTTGCGTAGCTTCATTATGTTTCCCTCCGTGTTTTGCGCGTGTTGTTCTTTTTTTATAGGTTCTTTGTTCGTATGTCAATATTCGGACAATTGTATTGTATCACATTTCCTCCCTCTTGGCAAGCCCCTTTGCAAAAAATTAACATAGCCCCAACCGATGGCGACAGACCGAGCGCGTTGCCGTATTAATATGGAAAACCCGCTCCTGTGAGCGGGTTTTCTTTCGTTTATGTTCTTGAACGGTCTGCGTTTCCCTCGGTCTTACGCCGTTATACCGATAAGGGCGGTATACGTCAGCGTTTTATTTTTCATCGTTCCCGGCACGAAGTACCTCAGCCGCACAAAGCCGTTGCCGCGCTCGACCAGCGTGGCTCTCACCATGCCGTTCGAGGTATAGGTTATGCCCATGTAATCGTCGGTATTGCCGGTCGCGCGCGAGTTCGCGCGGTAAACCGTGTGGTAGGTCGTAGCCGCGCCGGTGCGCATCACGCTGATGAGCGTCGGATCGTCCACCGCCATGAAATTCATGTCGCCATCGATCTCGTGCGTGGCCTCGACATAGCCCCCCGCAGAGCCCAGCGGCGAAAGATCGACCGAAAGCGTCACCGTGCGGAGGTTCGTCCAGTTGGCCGAGGCCAGAGCCGGCACCCTCCCGCGGGCGTATACGCGCCGATTTTCCACGCTGCCGTCGGGCTTAACGCGGCCCAGCGGCACCAAAAGCACGCCGCCGCGTTCGGATTGCTCCGTGTCGGCCGAAAGGAAGTAAACGTCGTCAAGAGCCGTGCTGTAGGCCAAATAAACGTACTGCCCGGGCTTCGCGTCCACGGCCTCGCTTGCCTCCAAAACGGCAATTCCGCCGTCCGAAAACACGGCTTTGCCATCGGGCTTACGCGCTTTTATTCGCGCGGAAACGCCTTCGGGCGGCGTGAAAAT
>CANRER010000141.1 GCA_947629615.1 uncultured Clostridia bacterium
TTCGAGGAAACGGGCGCGGAATACATTTTGCCGAACGTGCTTTATATGATGGAGGAATGACCGATGCCGATAAAAGTCACCGCGCCGCTTACCAAGGCCGAGGCCGCGCTTCTCCGCGCCGGCGACGAGGCGCTGATAAGCGGGTATATCTACACCGCGCGCGACGCCGCGCACAAGCGTATATGCGAAATGCTCGACCGCGGCGAGGAGCCGCCCTTCGAGCTTAAAAACAGCATTATTTACTATGTCGGCCCCACTCCCGCGCGGGAGGGCGAAATCATCGGAAGCTGCGGCCCCACCACCAGCGGCCGCATGGACGCCTACGCTCCAAGGCTCATAGCTTTGGGCGAAACGGGCATGATAGGTAAGGGCGAACGCTCCGCCGCCGTGGTCGAGGCCATGAAGCGGCACACCGCCGTCTATTTCGCCGCCGTCGGCGGGGCGGGCGCGCTGCTCGCCGAAACCGTCAAGGAGCGCGTTCCCGTGGCTTTTCCCGACCTCGGCGCCGAGGAGATTGTCCGCCTTCGGGTCGAAAATTTCCCCGCCGTCGTCGTCATCGACAGCCTCGGCAACAACGCCTACAGCCTCGGGCGCGAAAAATATGAAATAAAATAAAAAATTATAAAAATTATAATTATAAAAATTATTTTGAAAGGAAATGACAAAAATGGCAAAAGTATCAAAGGACATGATTATCCGCGACGTTCTGGCCGTTGACCCCGGCACCGCGCCCTTCTTTTTCGAGATAGGTATGCACTGCCTCGGCTGCCCCAGCGCCAGCGGAGAAACCGTCGAGGAGGCCTGCGCCGTTCATGGCGCCGACGCCGACGCGCTTATCGCGAAGCTTAACGATTACCTCGCGGATAAGTAAAGGCTTTGCCGCTTCGCTAAAATCCCCCAAAACGAAAATCCGCTCATGTGAGCGGATTTTTGCGTTCCCGCACCCATCTTGCCTTCTCCTTGGGGAGAAGGTGTCACGAGCAAAGCGAGTGACGAATGAGGGGTTTCGTTTGGCGCGTTGCCGATATAAATACCCCTCATCAGTCGGCTTCGCCGACAGCTTCCCCCCCGAGGGGGAAGCCAAGGGCTGTGTGCAAACCTTTATTTTATGCAATAGCAAAAGTGCAGTTTCCGAGGTTTTGTTTTTAAGTGAAAGCCCCCTTACGCCGTGACGTAAATCGTGGTTTGCAGGGGAATGGTATCGACGAGCCACTTAATATTCGCCGGGCGGACGCGCACGCAGCCGTGAGATATACGCACCCCGACGCGGGCATCGGCGTTGGCCCCGTTATAGCGCAGCAGGGTGGAATGAATGGCGTAGCCGCCGTAAAAGCGCATTATCGGCCCCACGTAGTAGGTGGGGTATTCCCAGCGGCTCTGGTACTGGTAGTACTTGAACGTACCCTCGACGGTGGGCGTCGCGGGCGCACCTATCGCGCAGGGAAAGCTGTTTATCTGGTGCCAGCCGCCGCTTTGGCCCTTGAACACGCGCACGGTGTATTCGCCCTTCGACACCCATATAAGGTAGTTGGTGTCGCTGACAAGGCCCCTGCCGTTTACGAGCCTTTCGGCGGCGTTCTGCCCGACGGAGGCGTAGCCCAGCGAAAGCGACAGCGTGCAGCCGTCGTCGCCGTATTCAACCTCGCAGCCGAAAACCGAGGCCGTGTCGGCCACAGGCACGCAGACCGCGCCGTCGACGCTTTGCGGCGCAAGCGCAAGATTAAACGCCTCGCCGTTCTTGTATGCGCAAAGCTGGCCGGGGTAAAGCAGCAGGCTAACGTCGCCCTTTGAGAGCGTAAGTCCGCCGTCCGAAAGCGGAACGGACGCTATCCCCAGCGCGCCGAGAGCCTCGGCGGGAATGAGTATGCCTTCGGGATAGGCGTAAAGCGCGAGGTCAGGGCGGCTTTCGCCGTCGAGCTTTAGGTTCACTATCCTGCCCGCCGCGGGGGTAAGCGTCATGTAAAAGTCGGTGCAGTAATCGAGCCGCGAGCCGTCCGCCGTGGGGGCGGAATAGGTTTGGAGCGTGAAGTAGGCCCCCCTCGCGCCGTCAAAGCCCAGCTCGGCCTCGCCCTGCTTCATGTGCAGGAAGAAGGCCTTGCCTATTTCGTAGGCCGGCGTTGTGAAGGAAAGGTCGATATACGGCAAAGTATCGCCGTTTATTTTAATTGTTTTTTCGCCCAGAGAGGCGTTGTTGCTCCCGTCGAGCAGCTCGAACACAAGGGTCTGCTCCTTCAAAACCGCTGCCTCGCTTTCGAGCCGCAGATGAACCGTCACCGAGGTGAACAGCGGCTCCGCCGGGGCGTCCTCGGCGTAGGCCGGCAGGGCCAGCAGAGCGAGAATGAGCAATAGGGCCGTAAGCTTTTTCATGTCGTAACCTCCAAATCCTCCGTTTACAATTCAATTATAACCTAACATTTTCAAAAGGTCAACATATAATTTAATATATGGCGCGACAAATTTCGTCAGAAGAAAAAATTTTTGAAAAAAGTATTGACAAACTAAATTAGTTGTGGTAAACTAACTAACGGTTAGAGAAAGCTTACTATTCAAACCGAACGGAGGAGATAATATGCCGCTTAAAATGATGGAAGCCGGCGTCAAGCGAAAAATCGTCAAAATCGGCGGAAAAGAGAAAACGAGGCGCTTTTTGGAAAGCCTCGGCTTTGTCGAGGGCGCGGAGGTGAGCGTTGTTTCCGAGCTTGGCGGGAACATGATTGTGAACGTGAAAAATTCGCGCGTAGCCATCGACAGCAGCCTTGCCGGTTGGATAATGGTGTAATTGACAAACCCGAAAGGAGAGATAACAGTGAAAACTTTAAGGGAAACCGCCGTCGGCGAAACCGTCACCGTCGAAAGGGTGAACGGCGGCGGGGCGGTTAAGCGCAGGATAATGGACATGGGCGTTACGCGCGGCGTGGAGGTCTATGTGCGCAAGGTGGCGCCGCTGGGCGACCCCATCGAGGTCAATGTGCGCGGCTATGAGCTTTCGCTCCGTAAGGCCGACGCGGAAATGATAGAGGTGAAGTAACCTTTATTTTTTGCTCAAGTATTAGTATATTCTAACTTAATTAGGAGGAACAAATATGTCGGTAACAATAGCCCTCGCGGGCAACCCAAACAGCGGCAAAACCACGCTTTTCAACGCGCTGACGGGCGCAAATCAGTTTGTGGGCAACTGGCCGGGCGTCACCGTTGAAAAGAAGGAGGGTCGCCTTAAAGGAAGGAAGGACGTAACGATAACCGACCTTCCGGGTATATACTCGCTTTCGCCCTACACCCTCGAGGAGGTCGTGGCGAGAAATTACCTCATCAATCAGCGTCCCGACGCGATAATCAATATCATCGACGGCACCAATCTTGAAAGGAATCTTTACCTCACCACGCAGCTCATGGAGCTTGGCATACCCGTCGTTATGGCGATAAACATGATGGACGTCGTAAAAAAGAGCGGCGACAGCATTAACGCCAAGCGGCTCGAGGAAAGGCTCGGCTGCCCGGCCGTTGAAATATCGGCCCTGAAGGGCGATGGCGTTGGCGAGGCCGCCGAAAGGGCCGTGCGCCTTGCCGAGAGTAAGGCGAAAACCCCCGCCGTACACTCCTTCGAGCCGAAGGTGGAAGGCTATCTTTCGGAAATCGAGGCCCGTATAAGCGGGGTAAGCGCAGAGCAAAAGCGCTTCTACGCCATAAAGCTTTTCGAGCGCGACGACAAAATCGGCCTCGATACCGACGTGAGCGACGTTGTCGAAAGGGCGGAAAGGGAGCTCGACGACGACAGCGAAAGCATAATCACCAACCAACGCTACAACTACATAACCTCGATAATCAAAGGCTGTTATGCGAAAAAGAGCAAAAACCGTCTGAGCGCTTCCGATAAGATAGACAAGGTCGTCACAAACCGAATTTTGGCGCTGCCGATTTTCGCCGTTGTGATGTTCATTGTGTATTACGTTTCCGTGACTACCGTGGGTACCTTCGTAACCGACTGGACGAATGACGGCCTATTCGGCGAGGGCTGGAACCTGTTCGGCAATGAGAATATGTTCGTGCCGGGCATACCCGTG
>CANRER010000142.1 GCA_947629615.1 uncultured Clostridia bacterium
TCATTCTACCAGAGTTTTGTGAGCATGTCTACATTTTTTGCTCTTTTCTGATTTTGCGAAAAATATTATACCTTACCAATTTTTTGATAAAATGTCAAAGAGCATTATTTAGTGTTTTAGATAATGCTAAATAGAAACGCATTAAGAATGAAATTTTTATAATAACTGACTTTGTCTTAAGCTTGACATGGCCAGAAGTTTTACAAATAGAATTTCTGCGCTTGCGGCAACTCAAAGAAAAAGCAGCCCGACAAACATCAAATTTGACACCTAAAAGGACTATTGCCGTCTGCTGAGAATTAAGCCAAACGAACAGCTTAATTCCGCTGTCGATACAGAGGATAGCGAGTTTAAAATCTGAATAATATCCTGTATGAAAATGCTTCTTTTATGCATATTAGAGTAGCTCACAAGCATTTACAGAAACAAATATCCCTGTCGCGTGAGGGTGCGGGCATAGGTCGTCGCGCCCTACGTTTTCCCGAAAGTCGCGTAATAAAAAAGTGTGCGGCCATAAACCCAAAGCCACGCACCGAAAAACGCAACCCGATTTAATGCTGGCACACATCACATCTTTACTGTAAAGTATTTTTTAATTCGTTTTTTGGGGTATGTTTTGCCGGCGCAGCAGAAAAATCTTGACACCTTGGCCGCTCGGTGGTATAATTATTCTATACAGGTATTCGGCAATTATCGCCAAAACAGGACAAATCAAAAGAAAGGCGGAGAGGAACATGCCTCTTTTCGGCGGCAGCATAAACAAGCCCGGCCCGGGCGTGCGTAAGGACGAGGCCGAAAAAACCGGCCTCGCGCGGTATTTTGACATTTTGGGCAGAAGGCTGTGGAAGATTATCGCGCTGAATTTCATATACTTTGTTTTTTCTATTATACCTATCCTTATGATGTGGGTGGTATGTATTTTTTCCATGACGTGGACCGTAAGCCTTAAAATGAGCCCAACCGAAGTTACGGACTGGGCCAACAACGGCGGCACGCTGATGATAGGCGTTATGACGCTGATCATCTACGCCTGCTGCGGGGGAGGGCCGGCGGCCTGCGGCATGATAAACGTGCTGAGAAAATACATCAGCGACACTCACGCTTGGGTGTGGCAGGATTTTTGGGACAGCTTTAAGGAAAACCTCGCCCCCGGCATAATAGCTTACGTTATCGACTGCTTTACCGTGGGCGTGCTGATAATGAATTTCGGCTTTTACAACGCCCAGCAAGGGGCTATGAGCGCAGTGTTAAGGGGCCTTTTGACGCTCGTTATCGTTATATGGGGCTTTATGCACGTATACATATACCAAATAATGGCTTCGTTTAAGCTGCGCCTGCGCGATATTTACAAAAACGCCTTCATTATGACGGTCGGCAAGCTGCCCCAGACGGCGGCGGCCTTTGTTATCGGCTTTGTTATCGCCTTCGCGATAATTTATTTCGGCGTGGCGTTCCCATATTTTGTGCTATTGATACCGATAATTCTGTTTGGCTTTTTGGAGTACAGCCGCCTTTCGATTGTCTACCCACTAATGGTGAAATACATGGCCGAACCCGAACGGCCCGAGCCCGACGACTACGGCGAGGCCGTGTTTAACGACGACAGGACGGACAAGCAATGAGCCGCCGCAGCTTTATCAAGGGCGCGGCCATACTCTCGGCGGCGTCGCTTGCCGCGAAGGCGCTCAGCGCGGTGTTCAAAATACCGCTTGACCGCTGGTTTATCGGCCCAGAGGGTATAGCGGTATACCAAAACGCTTATAATATCTATAATTGGCTGCTTGCCGTGGCCGCGACCGGAATTCCGTTGGCCGTCAGCAATATGGTGGCCGACAGCGGCGAGGACGAGGCGGCGGAGATACGCTCGTCGGCGATGTGGCTGGTAACGGCGCTTTGCGCCGTCGCCGCCGTGGGGCTGTTCGTTTTCGCGAAGCCCTTGGCCGTGTGGATAGCCGGAGGCGGCAGCGGGCAGGCCGCCCTTTCCATTAGGGTGATGTCGGTTGGGGTACTGTTCCTTGGCGTGGGCAGCGCGTATAAGGGCTATTTTCAGGGACGGGGCGACATGACTCCCTCCGCCGTGAGCCAAGTGGCCGACAGCCTGCTCAAGGCCTGCGTGGGCCTCGCGATATGCGCTATGCTCGTCCCGAAGGGGATAGAAACGGCCGCCGCCGGGGCTATGAGCGGCGTGGCTGCGGGCAGCGCGGTTGGCGCGGCAATTCTTGTAATAATGGGCAAAAGGCGCATTAAGGTCTACCGCAGGCCAAGCCTTAACCGCGCAAAAAAAATAGCGGCCTTCGCCATCCCGGTGACGCTGGGCGCGTCGGGCTTTTCGTGCATGATGCTCGTCGATAATTTTACGGTGCAGAAAATCCTAGTTTCCTCCGGCTGCTCCGTCAGCGCGGCGACTGAGCTTTTCGGCCACCTCACGCGGGCGTTTATGATATATAACCTGCCCGCGACGCTTATCGCGGCTGTCACCGTCAGCGTGGCCCCGGCCTGCGCCGAGGCGGCGCGGCAGGGCGGCGAAGCCCAAATGCGCGAAAACGTAAATTCGGCGTCGGCCATGCTCTCGCTCGTTTCTGCGCCCTGCCTTTTCGGCTGCCTGTTTTTCTCCGATGAAATACTCCGCTTCCTTTACGGAGGCGAGGTGCACGGCGACGTACTCGTTTTTGTGGGCGCGCTCATGCTTTTGATACCCTTCACGCAGGTGATTTCCGGCATACTTCAGGCCACGGGCTCGGTATGGCCGCCAATCGCCGCGCTTGGGGCGACTATGGCCGTCAAGCTTACGCTCAATTACGTGCTGACACCGCGAATGGGCGTTTCCGGCGCGGCCTTGGCCTCTGTCATCGCTTATCTCCTGTGCGCGGCGGTCCTCGCGAGGCTGTTCCGCCTGCGCATGGGCTTCGGCCTTAGGGCGGGGGCGTTCGCGCCTCCGCTGCTCGCGGCGGCGTTCGCGGGGCTTGCGGGCCGCGCGGTGTACGCTCTCACCGACGGCGGCAGCCTCGGCTTCCTCGTCGGGGCAGGAGTGATGGCCCTCGTTTATGCGGCGTTAATGCTTGCCGTAGGCTTGGTCGTTAAAAAACAAAGGAAGTGAGAAAATGGAAAACGAAGCAAAAAAACGGGATTTTTACGATTTCTGCGCCATTATCGAAAGGCTCCGCGCCCCGGACGGCTGCCCGTGGGATAGGGAGCAGACCCACGCTTCGCTCAAGAAGCACATGATAGAGGAGGCCTACGAGGCCGCCGAGGCCCTTGAAAGCGGCGACGGAGCAAAAATGGCGGACGAGCTGGGCGACGTGCTGCTTCAGGTGGTGTTGAACGCCCAAATCGGCAAGGAAAACGGCGAGTTCACCATCGACGACGTGACCGAGGCCGTCTGCGAAAAGATGGTCGTGCGCCACCCTCACATTTTCGGCGATGTTAAGGCCGACACCTCGGCCGAGGTTCTCGACAACTGGGAGGAGATAAAGCGCCGTGAGCGCGGCGGGAAATCCGTCGGCGGAACGATGGACGACGTGAGCCTTGCCCTGCCCGCGCTGACCCGCGCCGAAAAAATATACAAAAAAGCAATCAAGGCGGGGGTTGATACCCCGTTCGACGACGGCTCAAACGGCATTGGACTGTTCAGGGAAACAGCCCGTCTTGTGGCTCTGGGCCTTGATCCGGAGGAAGAATTAAGGAAAACTTTGTTGAATTTTATAAATTTTTTCAAAAAATTTGAAGAAAACACTTGAAATTAATATTTTATTGTGATACAATGTCCATGTTAAGAGTTTGTAAAAACTCAAAAATAAGAAAAGGAGGGGGGTAAAATCATGAATAAGTCCACATTGGTTGCCGCTATGGCTGAAAAGGCCGGCCTTACCAAGAAGGATACCGAGAAGGCTCTCGCCGCTTTCATCGAAACTGTTGAAGATGCTCTCAAGGCAGGCGATAAGGTTCAGCTCGTTGGCTTCGGTACTTTCGAGGTACGCAATAGGGCTTCCCGCGAGGGGCAGAATCCCCGCACCGGC
>CANRER010000143.1 GCA_947629615.1 uncultured Clostridia bacterium
TAGGCGCTTTGGCCGTCCTCGCTGCGGCCGCTTTCGCCGAAGTAGATGCCGCCGGTCAGCTCGCGGACGATCATTATGTCCAGCCCGCCCTCGATGATGGACTCCTTGAGGGGGCAGGCCTCCTTGAGCTGGTCGTACATGATGGCCGGGCGAAGGTTGGCGAACAGGCCGAGCCCACCGCGAAGGCCAAGCAGAGCCTGCTCGGGGCGAATGCCGGGGATATGCTCCCACTTGGGGCCGCCCACCGCGCCCAGCAGCACGCTGTCGCTCTTTTTGCAGGCGTCGAGGGTTTCCTCGGGCAGAGGCTTGCCGCAGCTGTCGATGGCGCAGCCGCCGGCCTCGAGATAGGTGTAGTTAAAGCTGTGGCCGAACTTGGCCCCAATCGCGTCCAACACGCGGACGGCCTGAGCGACGACCTCGCCGCCGATGCCGTCGCCGGGGATAACGGCTATGTTCTTGTTCACGGTAAATTCCTCCTAATTAAGCTTTGCCTTGGCGTAGGCCGTGAGGCCGCCGAGGTCAATTATTTCCTGTATAAACTCCGGGAAGGGAACGGTTTTGTACTCTTTGCCCTTGGTCACGTTCTTAACGACGCCGGCGGAAAGGTCGGCCTCGATAACGTCGCCGCTTTCGGCCTCGTCAACGCAGGCGGGACATTCCAGAATGGGGAGCCCGATGTTAATAGAGTTGCGGTAAAAAATGCGGGCGAAGCTTTTGGCTATAACCACGGATATGCCGCTGGCCTTGATGGCGATGGGCGCGTGCTCGCGGCTGGAGCCGCAGCCGAAGTTGAAGCCCCCGACCATTACGTCGCCCTCCTTCACCTTGTTCACAAAGTCCGCGTCGATGTCCTCCATGCAGTGTTCGCTCAGATGCTTCGCGTCGCTGACGTTGAGGTAGCGGGCGGGGATTATTACGTCGGTATCAACGTTGTCGCCGTATTTGAAAACATTACCCTTTATATTCATATCCATCTTCCTTTCTCAGTCGGCCTTGGCCGCGATATAGCCCTTGACCGCGCTGGCCGCCGCCACCGCCGGGGAAACGAGGTATACCTCGCTTTGGGTATGGCCCATGCGGCCCACAAAGTTGCGGTTGGTTGTGGAGGCAGCCCTCTCGCCGTCGGCGAGAATACCCATGTGGCCGCCCAAGCAGGGGCCGCAGGTGGGGGGCGAAACTATGCAGCCCGCGTCCATGAATATCTTGAAGTAGCCGCGCTCCATGCACTCCGTCCAAATTTTTGGGGTGGCGGGAATGATTATGCAGCGCACGTCCTCGGCCACATGGCGGCCCTTCAGAACGCCCGCGGCAATCTCCATGTCGCTTATCCGCCCGTTGGTGCAGCTGCCGATGACGACTTGGTCGAGCTTAATCCTCATGGCCTCGGCTTCCTCGACGGTTTTGCCGTTTTCGGGCAGGTGGGGGAAAGCCACCATCTGCGGCACCTCGGCGAGGTCGATCTCCATAGTCGTTTCGTACTCGGCGTCCGCGTCGGGCTCAACGAAGGAGTAATCCGTGCAGCCCGCGGCCTTAAGGTAGGCCTCGGTCTTTTCGTCGCCGGGGAAGATACCGTTTTTCGCGCCGGCCTCGATAGCCATGTTGGCTATTGTGAAGCGCTCGTCCATGCTCAGCTCGCCCACTCCCTCGCCGGTGAACTCCATCGAGGCGTAAAGCGCGCCGTCAACGCCTATCTTCGAGATTATGTAAAGTATCAAATCCTTACCGCAAACGTCGCCGGTGAATTTGCCCGTCAGGTTGAAGCGGTGGGCTCTGGGGACCTTCATCCACGCCTTGCCCGTCGCCATGCCGACGGCCATATCCGTTGAGCCTACGCCCGTGCTGAAGGCGTTGAGCGCCCCGTAGGTGCAGGTGTGGGAATCCGCGCCTATCATGGCGAAGCCCGCCTTTACTATGCCTTTTTCGGGGAGGATGGCATGCTCCACGCCGGCGCAGCCGCCCTCAAAGAACTTTTTAACGCCCCATTTTTTGGCAAATTCGCGCACCTGCTTGCACTGCTGCGCGCTCTTGATGTCCTTGTTGGGGGTGAAGTGGTCGAGCACGAAGCACACCTTGTCGGGGTACTTCACCGAAAAGCCCGCCTTTTCAAACACGTTCACGGCCACGGGGCCGGTAACGTCGTTCGCCATAGCGAGGTCGAGGTCTATCAGCACGAGCTGATCGGCCTTCACCTCGTCGAGGCCGGCCTTTTTGGCCAAAATTTTTTGGGTCATTGTCATTGCCATAGCTATCACCTTTTCTTATATAGATTTCTGTTTTTCGCCATCTCGGATAAGCTTATATTCAATCGAGTCCTCGAGAGCCTTTTTCGACGCCATTATAACGTCGGTGCTTACCCCTACGGTCGTCCAGCTTTCAACGCCGTCCGTCGATTCGACCAAAACGCGCACCCTTGCGCCCGTGGCCGCCGCGCTGTCCAGCACGCGCACCTTGTAGTCCACGAGCCTGAGCCGCCCGATGGAGGGGTAGAACCGTTCGAGCGCGCGGCGCAGCGCCTTGTCGATGGCGTTCACGGGGCCATAGAGGCTCTCGGCGGCGGTGACCTCGTGCTCCTCCCCCACCCTGACCTTTGTGAAGGCCGTGGAATAGCCCGTCATCGAATCGGGCGAGAGGTTGTCCTGCTCCATCATTATGCGGAAACGCTCGATGTCGAAGAAGCGGCTCTCCATGCCCAGCACGCGCCGCACCTCCAGCTCAAGGCTGGCCTCGGCGGCCTCGAACTGGTAGCCGTTATACTCCAGCTCCTTCATGCGGGCGAGTATTTCCTTTATTTTGGGCGAGCCGCGGTCGATTGAGGGATCTATCTTGCGCAGCAGCGGCAGCAGCGCGCTCTTGCCCGCCACCTCGCTGACGAGAAGCTTGCGCTCGTTGCCCACCACCGCGGGGTCGATATGCTCGAAGGTGCGCGGTTCCTTGAGCACCGCGTCGATGTGCATACCGCCCTTGTGCGCGAAGGCGTTCTTGCTGACGTAGGGCATACCGCCTATGCTTATGTTCGTTATTTCGGCCACCTCGCGGCAGATGGGCGAAAGCCGCTCCATCTGCTCGGGGGAGATTATGTCGTAGCCCTTTTTCAGCTGTAAATTGGCGATTATTGTGCCAAGGTTGGCGTTGCCGCACCGCTCGCCTATGCCGTTCAGCGTACCCTGCACGTGCGCCGCCCCGGCGGCCACGCCCATAACGGCGGAGCCCACGGCCATGCCGCTGTCGTTGTGGGTGTGTATGCCGACCTCACAGCGGACGGCGGCGACGGCGGCCTTTGTTATGTCGAAGATTTCGTCGGGAAAGGTTCCCCCGTTGGTGTCGCAAAGGCAGACGACCTCGGCCCCGGCCTCGTCCGCCGCGCGTATGACGCTCAGCGCGTAGGCGGGGTTGTTCTTGTAGCCGTCGAAGAAATGCTCCGCGTCGAAGATGACCCTTTTGCCGCGCCTCACCGCGAGGGAAACCGTGTCGCTTATCATGGCGAGATTTTCCTCGAGCGTCGTCGCCAGCACCTCGCTGACGTGAAGATCCCACGCCTTGCCGAAAACGCTGACGTATTCGGCGCCGGCGGCGAGCAGGGTTTCGAGGGCGGCGTCGTCCTCGGCGCGAACGCCCACCCTTCGGGTGCTGCCGAAGGCCGCGATTTTCGCGTGGGCAAGCTTAAGGCCTGCCAGCTCGCGGAAGAACTCCCTGTCCTTCACGTTTGAAAACGGGTTGCCCGCCTCGATTATGTCCACGCCCAGCTCATCCAGAAGCCGCACGATTTTCAGCTTGTCGGGTATGGAAAAGGAAACCGCCTCGGACTGCGCTCCGTCCCGCAGGGTGGTATCCAGAACTTTAATTTTCATCGCTGCCTTCCTTTACATAAAAAATACGGTCACAGTAATATTATTATATTACCTGCGCCGCGCTTAGTCAACCCCGATTTTATCCCTGTTGAAAAGATTTTTTTAATTTTTTTTGATAAATCTCAAAAAAAGTCT
>CANRER010000144.1 GCA_947629615.1 uncultured Clostridia bacterium
GGCTGACCGACCCGAAGCGGCCCTTGTGGCCGACCTCGGCACCAACGGCGAGCTTTTGCTGGTTTCGGGCGGCGAGGTTTACGCGGCCTCGGCGGCGGCTGGGCCTGCCCTCGAGGGCGCGGGCATAAGCTGCGGCATGGCGGCGGGCGAGGGGGCCGTTTTCAGCGTGGACGAGCGCGGCTGTCAAACCATCGGCGGCGGCGCGGCTCGCGGCCTGTGCGGCAGCGGCCTTGTGGACGCCGTTGCGCTGATGTTAAAAAGCGGGTTTATGGATAAAACCGGCCGTATAGAAAGGGATTTTGAGCTTCCCGGCGGGGGACTGCGCCTCACGCAGGCCGACGTGCGCTCTTTTCAGCTTTGCAAGGCCGCGATTTCGGCCGCTTCGGCTATGGTTCTGGAGGCCGCCCATGTGGAGCGGCCCGACAAAATTTACCTATCCGGGGCGCTCGGCAAGAGCGTGAATGCCGCGAACGCCGCGCTTACGGGACTGCTGCCGCCGGTCGGCGCGGGCGGCGTCTGCGCCATAGGCAACGGGGCCTTGATGGGCGGGGCTATGCTGCTTAACGAAGCGAACCGCGAAAAGCTGCGCGCCCTCGCGGCCCGCTGCCGCGTGGTAGATACCGCCGCCGACCCGAGCTTCGCGGAAAAGTATGTTTCCGCCATGAATTTTTGAAGGCTAACCCAATAATAGCAAACGGAGCGCCGAGTCGGCGCTCCTTCGCTTTATGGATATTGCCCCGTCGTGCCTTCCGCGCCTTATTCGGCTAATTTCCAGCCGAGCCGCTCATAGGTCGGCACGTCCTTCGGCAGGGATAGCATGATAGAGCCGTCGGTATAAACCAGAGCCACCGGGGGCAGAGTATCCCAGCCGACGGCCTTATAGGCTTCCACGCGCGAGGGGGCGACAACTATCGTCCTGCCGTCGAGGGCGTACATGGTTACGGTTTCCTTTTCGGCGGCGGCCTCGGCCTCGCTCAAATGCCAGCCAACCGCCCGATACACGGCTATATCCTTGGGCAGCACTTGGAGCGTTCTGCCGTCGGCGGAATACATAGTCACCGGGGGCATAGTGTCCCAGCCGACGGCCTTATAGCGGTCGATTTCGGTTGTTAGAACATAAAGCTCGCGCCCGTCGGCGGAGTACATCTTTGTGCTGACGGCCAGCAGAGCGTCCTTGGACTCGTACCAGCCCGAGGCCTTGTAGCGGGCCAAATCGTCATAGGTGATGAAGGCCACGCGGTCGTCGGGAGCATAGACCTTAACTATCGGCGCGGCTGCCTCGGCGAGGCCGGCGTCCAGCCTTGCCTTGCTGCCCTGATAGTACTGCCGCGCGAAGGAACCCTTGGCGCGGGCCGCCTCGGCGGCGCTTTCGTCGCTGTCGCCCGAGTTTATCGGGACTATGGCCACGGCGGCGATAAGGCTTTCGTACCTGCCGCCGCCCATCGTGCCTATCGAAACGGCCTCGGGGCCGCCCCGCAGCACGGTTTCGCTTTCGGCCGAGGCTATCTCGGTAAAGCCGAGGTTTTTCAGCGAGGTTATGTATGTCTTTACGTCGTCGGGCCGCATGGCGAAGTAGTATATGCCTTGGGCGCGGTTGTATTCGAGCCTTTTCGCGTAGGCAAAGAGCGACTCGGGATCGACTGCTCCTGCCTTAGAGTCGAGATATTTCCAGCCGGGGTTGTACGCCGAGGGCAGGCGCAGGCAGTATTCGTCCGCCTCGGGCAGGTATTCGAGGCTCGCGCCGTAGCCGTCGCTGCGGTAGCAGCTTATCACGGCCCCTCCGCGCGACACCGTGTAGCCCCGTTCCTCCATAGCGGAGGCGAAGGCCGTCACGTCGTCGGTGCCGAGCTTGTAAAGCGGGGCCGCCGAGCCCTTCTCGCACAGCAGACCGATATATATGCCGTTTGTACAGGCGGATATGTCGGGAATATCCGTTCCGGGGTAGGCCTCCGCCTGCGCGGCAAGCGCGCCCGGCGCGTAGAGCGCCGCCGACATAACGGCGGCAAGCATGAGCGAAAGTATCTTTTTCATTTTTATGCCTCCTTAATTGCCTAAGGACGGGGCGGCTTTGCCGCTCATGCCCTCGTAGGCGACCTTCGCCGCCTCGAGGCTGATGTTACAGCCCAGCCGATACATGGGCGTGGACGAAAGCAGCCTGTCCAGAATATCGAGAACCGTTTCCAGCTCGTCCTCCGTGCGGGGGTGGAGCGTTTGGCGGATAATGGAGAAAATAACTTCAAAGCCGTCCATCGGCTCGATGAAATTGGTTTCGGCGCGGGTCACAAGGCAAAGGGCCTTCACCGGAGCGCCCGTGTTCACGCTCCAACCCTCCTTGCCGCACCAAGGCGTGCCGTAAACGTGGAACACGCCGTCCTTTTCGCGAAGCAAGGGCTTGTCCCCGTTGATGATAATCGCCCTGTCGCCGAAAAGCCGCTTCCACAGCCCTATGTGCGTGGACTTGCCCGTGCCGCTGTCGGCGGTGAAGCAATAGGCCTCGCCGTCCACGGCTATGCAGGCGCTGTGCAGGAAAATCGCCCCGTAGCGCAGGGCCTCGAGGCAGAGCCTGCGGTAGACCTCCACCCCTTCGAGGTAGGGGCGGCCAAACACCTCCTGCCCGCTTTCGGTAAGCTTTTTTATGTCCTCGTCTATGGCGGCCTCGTCCACCTCCACGGTGAACAGCGGCTCGCCCTCCTCGACCGTATAGCCCCGGCAAAGCCAAGGCAGATAGTCGTAGTGGCACTTTATCTCTATGGTCATTTCGGCTATTCTTATCAGCAAGCATATCACCTCATCTATATTATACAATAAACTTTTTTTGTTTGCAACTATTTTTGTTGACAAGCACGCATAAAAAATGTATAATAAATTTAGATTGCCGAAAGGACTGATAAACCGTGAAAAGGCTTATTTCGATATTGCTCTGCCTGCTGCTTGCCGCGCCCGCCGCGCTGGCCGCCGGGGTGGAGGTAGTGGTTGGCGGCGAGCCGCTTCGCGCCGACGCGGAGGCCGAGATTGTGAACAGCCGCGCCTTTGTGCCGCTGCGCGCCATTGCCGAGGAGCTCGACGCCGACGTCGAGTGGGTGCAGGAACTTATGGAGGTGCGCCTCTCGAAGGGCAAGCAGAGGGCCGTTCTTACCATAGGGCAGACCGCCGCTACGGTCAGCGATAACGGCATAGACCGCTCCGTAACCCTTGAAGCCGCGCCGTATATAAAGGAAGGCCGCACCTTTGTGCCGCTGCGCTTCATCGCGCAGGGGCTGGGCGGCGGCGTGGCTTGGTATGACGACCTTAAGACCGCCGTTATCGTACCCCCTTACGGCTCGGCCAAGGGGGCTATGGCCGAAATGCTGAAGCAGTACCTCACGGTTTCGCTGCCTAACGCCATTAAGCTCGATTCCGCCGAGCTTGCGGAGGATATTGAGGACGACCCCGAAAAGCTTATCGCGTATTTTTCCAACCTTTGGACGGATCTCGCTCTTGAGCGGCTTGCCGGGAGCATGAGCGAGGCCGAGCGCGAAAAATTCATGGATATAGACGACGACGGCGAGCGTTACGACTATCTTGCCGAGCTTGCCGAGGACGGCGGCTTTCCGCTGGACTGCCCCGTCAAGATGTGCGCCGTGGATAATAACGGCGGCCGCGCGGTTATTATGGCCGCTCCCGCCGATAGAACGGCCGAGCTGATAACCCAGTATATTCTTCGTGAGCGCGACGGCGCGCCCGTGGCCGACCCCGTTCAGTAGGCGCGGCGCTTGTAGGGGCGATAACCCTGTGCGAGCCATGCGCGACGGAAGGATAAATACACGGGGAAGTGCGTAAAAAATTTTGCTGTGTAGCCTGACGCGCACGGGGGCCGGCAGAAAAAATCGCGTAGAATGGACGAAAATCAGCTCGCGCAGGAGGCTTTAGCCGACGAGCAAGCACTCCCGACGGCGTACATAGGTACGCC
>CANRER010000145.1 GCA_947629615.1 uncultured Clostridia bacterium
CCGCGCCACGGGGCCGAGTTTTGGATGGTCGAGCCGGAAATGGCCTTCGCCGACCTTGACGACGACGCGGCCCTCGCCGAGGATATGCTGAAATATATCATAAAATACGTGCGCGAAAATGCGCCCGAGGAAATGGCCTTTTTCAACAAATTCGTTGACAGCGGCCTTAACGAACGGCTCGACGCGGTGGTAAACGCCGACTTTGCCCGCGTCACCTACACCGAGGCCGTGGAGCTGCTCATAAAGAGCGGCGAAAGCTTCGAGTACCCCGTGAAGTGGGGCATAGACCTACAGACCGAGCACGAAAGATACCTCACCGAAAGAATATTCAAAAAGCCGGTTTTCGTCACGGACTACCCCAAGGACATAAAGGCCTTCTATATGCGCCTCAACGACGACGGCAAAACCGTGGCCGCTATGGACTGCCTCGTTCCCGGCGTGGGCGAGATAATCGGCGGCTCTCAGCGCGAGGAGCGGCTCGACGTTCTCTCGGCCCGTATGCGCGAGCTGGGCCTTAAGGAGGAGGACTACTGGTGGTACCTTGACCTGCGCCGCTACGGCAGCGTCCGCCACGCGGGCTTCGGGCTGGGCTTCGAGCGCGCGCTGATGTATATTACCGGCGTGGCGAACATCCGCGACGTGCAAAGCTTTCCCCGCACGGCGGGCAGCGCCGATTTTTAGAAAGGTGAAAGGGATATGAATATGCTTAAAACGCTTCTTCCGCTTATCGCGGTGTTCCTTATTTACAACTTCGTGAGCCGCCCCGTCGGGCTTATCGCGCTGGCAGCGGTGGTTATCGGCTTCCTTATTATAAAGTGGCCGACCATACTGATGCTGCGCGGCAACAGCCGCTATAACAAGGGCGACCGCGCGGGCGGCCTCGCCATGATGGAAAAGGCCTACAAAACAGGCAAGCTCGAAAGCGCGATGGTGGTTTACTATTCCTACTGCCTGCTGCGCGAAAACGACTACTGCGTGGGCAATCTCCTGTCGCTGCTGTCGCTGTTTATGCTGAAGGCGATGGGGAAGGAAAAGGTCCGCGAGGTGCTGGACGAGTACATCGCCTCGGGCAAGGGCTCGGCGGGCGATATATGTCGCGCCAAGCACAACAAGGCCATAATGCTGTGGAAGGCCGGCGAAACCGACGAGGCCTTCGCCGTGATGAAGGAGGCCCACGAGGCCATGCCCGCCACCGACACCTACGGCACGCTGGGGCTGATTTACCTCGATTTGGCCGAAAAAAAGCCCGAGCTCGCCGCCGAGGCCGAGGCCTTTCTCAAGGAGGCCTACGACTACAACGCGGACGACCGCACCATAGCCTGCAACCTCGGCTCAATGTACTTAAGGGAAAATAAGCTCGACGAGGCCGAGGAGATATACTCCGCCCTCGTCAAGACGAGGCCCGACAGCCCCACCCCATACTACGACTACGCCCGCGTGCTTATGGCGAAGGAAAGCTGGGACGACGCCGAGGATATGCTGAACCATGCCCTCCGCCACCCGTTCACCGGCGTGACGGCCATAAAACGCGCCGACGTAGAGGCCGCGCTCAAGACCGTTGATGAAAAGCTTGCCGAGCGCGAAACGGACGAAAACGACAGGAGTTGACATCATGAAAGCCATAACCGACATATTGACGCAAATTGTCAGCCGCGCCTTCGAGGACTGCGGCTACGACCCTTCTCTCGGCACGGTCACGGTATCCGACCGCATGGATCTGTGCCAGTTCCAGTGCAACGGCGCCTTTGCCGGGGCCAAGCTGTATAAAAAGGCCCCCTTTATGATAGCGGGAGACGTGGCCGAAAGGCTTCGCGGGAACGGCGTGTTTAAGAGCGCCGAGGTTGTGAAGCCCGGCTTCCTCAACCTCACTCTTTCGGACGAAAGGCTTCTCGCCTTCATGCGCGAGATTGCCGCCGACCCGAACCTCGGCGTGCCGCAGGCCGAAAAGCCCGAAACCGTGATAATCGACTACGGCGGCCCCAACGTGGCCAAGCCGCTGCACATAGGCCACCTTCGGAGCGCCATCATCGGCGAGGCAATCAAGCGCCTTGCCCGCGCCACGGGCCGCACGGTCTACGGCGATATACATTTGGGCGACTGGGGCCTTCAGATAGGCCTCGTCATAGCCGAGCTTAAGGAGCGTCACCCCGACTGGCGCTGCTTCGCCGACGACTACGCCGGCGAGCCCGTGCCGGAATTGGACGTTGACGCACTTAGCGAAATCTATCCCTTCGCCTCGAAAAAGAGTAAGGAGGACGCGGCCTTCAAGGCGGCGGCTCAGGCCGCCACGGGCGAGCTGCAAAGCGGCCGGCCCGGCTATATCGCCGTGTGGAAGGAGATAATGCGCGTAAGCACCGCCGACCTCAAGGCCAACTACGGCCGTTTGGGCGTGGATTTCGACTTGTGGTACGGCGAAAGCGACGCCGACAAATACGAACCCGAGCTCATGCGCGTGCTGACCGAAAAGGGCCTGCTCACGGAAAGCGAGGGCGCAAAGGTGGTGGAGGTCGCGACCGACGACGACAAGGCTCCCATGCCGCCCGTGATAATCAAAAAAAGCGACAACTCCAGCATTTACGCCACTACCGACCTTTCGACGATAATCCAGCGGCAAAAGGATTATAACCCCGACAAAATATGGTACGTTGTGGACAAGCGCCAGAGCCTGCACTTCACCCAGATTTTCCGCGTGGCCCGCAAGGCCGGCCTTGTGCGGGACGACTGCGAGCTCGAGTTCCTCGGCTTCGGCACGATGAACGGCTCCGACGGACACGCCTACAAAACCCGCGACGGCGGCGTTATGCGGCTGAGCGACCTGCTTGACAGCGCGGAGGCCGCCGCCGCCGAAAAGCTCAGCTCCAGCGAGTTCACCGAGGCGGGCCGCCGAGGCGAAACCGCCCGCCGCGTGGGCGTGGCGGCCATCAAGTTCGGCGACCTTATAAACCACCGCAGCAAGGACTATGTTTTCGACATGGATAAGTTCCTCTCGTTTGAGGGCAAAACCGGCACATATCTGCTTTACAGCGTGACAAGGATAAATTCAATCCTCAAAAAGGTCGGCGCGGACGAAAACGCGCCACTTGCCGCGGCAGAGGTCTACACCGACGCGGAGCGCGAGCTTATGCTGGCGATACTTCTCGCGGGCGAGGCCTATAAGCACGGCTTTGAGGAAAAGGCCCCCAACTATATCTGCGAGAGCGCGTACATGCTGGCGGCGGCATTCTCGAAGTTTTACCACGACAACCACATCGCCGGCGAAACCGACGAGGCGCGCCGCTCGGCGTGGATAGGCCTGTGCGCGCTGACGAAGCGCGTGCTGCTCAAGCATTTGGACATTCTGTCTATCGAACCCGTGGAAAGTATGTAGCAGGGAGTGAATTGAAGTGGCGTTCTCCGACCGCACAGCAGAAGAGATCCTCGCGATATTCGGCCGCGTTTTCGCCGGGCGGAGCTGCCCCTTCACGCTTCACTTCCGCAGCTTTTCGGGCAAGGCCGCCCAACGCCGCTCCTGCCGAAGCTGCTCTGCGGCCTCGCTCATGCAGGCGGACTGCGCTCACTGCCGCGGCGGCTCGTACCGTCCGCTCGACGGCGGCGACATACTAAATCACATAAACGGCAAGGCCGCCGTGGGGATATACCCCTCGGACGAAAACGGTCTTTGCCGTTTTTCCGTGCTTGAAATCGACGGCTCCGCCCCGGCGAAGCTGCTCGCCCACCGCGTGAAAGCTGGCCCCCGTCGACCGCTCCATCACCGCCCGCAGCTCACTCTCCCCTGCGGGTCCGCCGCCAAGGCCGTATTCCCGGCCCGCCACCAGGGCGGTCATCTCCCGGCCCCGGCGGAGCCGGAACTCCTCGCACCGGTCCTTGTCCTCCTCCGGCAGGGCCAGGGTCACCACCGTCTCCAACAGGACG
>CANRER010000146.1 GCA_947629615.1 uncultured Clostridia bacterium
CGGCGGCGAGCAGGGCGGGCATATCATTTTCCGCGAGTATAACACCACGGGCGACGGACTCGTGAGCGCATTGAATTTCGCCCGCGTGGTGAAGGAAAGCGGCAAAACCGTAGAGGAGCTGCGCAAGGTCATCACCATTCTTCCGCAGGTGCTTGAAAACGCTAAGGTGAAAAAGAGCGGCGACACGCGCTACGCCGAGGACGAGGTTATCACCGCCGAAATAGAGCGGCTTGAAAAGAAGTTCAGCGGCAAGGGCCGCGTTCTTATCCGCCCGAGCGGCACCGAACCCTTGGTGCGCGTTATGATAGAGGGCGAAAACAGGGACGAAATAGCCGCCGACGCGAAGGCTCTGGCGGCGCTTATCGAGCAGCGTCTGGGCTGACGGGAAGCTTTGCCGACTGGGCGGCCGAAATCGGAGGGATTTCATTTTATCGACAAATATTTTTGTTGACTTTTTCAAAAAACATGATATAATGGCTTAAATTGATGTGATCGTGATATGTGCAAATAACTTTAGGAGGACTTTATGGCAAAAAAATCAAGACTGAAAATTATCCCTCTGGGCGGCGTTCAGGAGATAGGCAAAAACCTCACCGTTTTTGAGTACGGCGGGGAAATCCTTGTGCTGGACTGCGGCATGGCCTTCCCCGACGACAGTATGTTCGGCGTGGACTGCGTTATCCCGGATATGACTTACCTCATTAATAATAAGGATAAGGTTAAGGGTGTGGTTATAACCCACGGCCACGAGGACCATATCGGCAGCATACCCTACCTGCTCAAAAGCATAAACGTGCCGGTATACGCCACAAGGCTCACCATCGGCCTTATCGAGCATAAGCTCGCTGAGCACGGTATTCTCAGCGTGGCTAAGCTGAACAGCGTCAGGGCCGGCGACAGCGTTAAGATAGGCAAAAATTTTAAGGTGGAATTTATTCGCGTGAACCACAGCATAAGCGACGCCGTCGGCATGGCGATAACCACCCCTGTCGGCACGGTTGTCCACACGGGCGACTTCAAGATAGACTGCACGCCCATAATGGGCACGATGATAGATTTGGCGCGCTTCGGCGAGCTTGGCAAAAACGGCGTTCTCGCTCTTATGAGCGACAGCACCAACGTCGAACGCCCCGGCTACACGATGAGCGAGCGAACCGTCGGCGAAAAGTTCGAGGAAATTTTCAAGAACACCCGCCAGCGTATTTTTATCGCCACCTTCGCCTCCAACGTGGACAGGGTGCAGCAGATAATCGACGCCGCCGTCCACAACCGCCGCAAGGTGGCGGTTTCGGGTCGCAGCATGGTGAATATCATCGAAACGGCTTCGCTTCTCGGCTACCTCAAAATACCCGAGGGGACGCTTATTCCCATCGAGGACGTTAAAAAATATAACCCGCACCAGCTCGTCATTGTCACGACGGGCAGTCAGGGTGAGCCGATGAGCGCTCTTACGCGCATAGCCTATTCCGACCACAGGCAGATAGAGATAAACCGCGGCGACCTTGTTATAATTTCGGCCTCGCCGATACCCGGCAACGAAAAGACAATATCCAACGTGATAAACGAGCTTTACAAAAAGGGCGCCGACGTGATACACCAGTCCTTGGCCGAGGTTCACGTTTCGGGCCACGCCTGTCGCGAGGAGCTCAAAATAATTCTCGGCCTTGTCAAGCCCAAGTATTTCATACCCGTCCACGGCGAGGAACGCCATCTCAAGCGTCACGCCGAGCTCGGCATGGAAATGGGCATCGACAAAAAGCGCGTGTTCCGTATGGAGATAGGGCAGGTGCTTGAAATGGACGCCTCCGGCGCGAAGATAACCGGCTCCGTACAAAGCGGCGCCGTGCTTGTTGACGGCTATGGCGTGGGCGACGTGGGCAATATCGTCCTCCGCGACAGAAAGCACCTTGCCGAGGACGGCATAATCATGGTTGTAATGGCGATAAACGCCAAGACGAACGCCCTGATTTCCGGGCCGGAGATAATCAGCCGAGGCTTCATTTATATGCGCGAAAACGAGGCTATCATGGAGGAGCTTCGCCGCGTCGCTGCGGCCAGCGTTCAGGACGCGCTCCGTCAGCGTCAGCACGACTGGAATACCGTTAAGGCCGGCGTTAAGAACGCGCTCTCTAACTGCATTTATGACGGTACGCACAGAAAGCCGATGATACTTCCCGTCATATTGGAAGCGTAATCTGACGTGGCGGCCGTTAAAAAAACAGCGCAGAAGCTAAATCCGCTCACATGAGCGGATTTTCTTGTTTTTCATAAAAGGCGGCTGTTTGGCCGGCCTCATTCGCCCATTTCGGTACATTTTTTTGCGAAAATTGAAAATTTACTATTGTAATTCAAAGAAAAGTTTGGTATAATAATGTAAATAAACTATCGCAAAGGACGCTTGCCATGCTTTTCTCCCGCAAGAAAATGGACCCGAGGGAATACAATCCCCTCGCGCTGGCCTACATAGGAGATACGGTGTTCGACCTCTTTGTCAGGACGAAGCTTCTTGAAGGGGGCAACCGCCGCGCCGCGGATTTGCACAAAAGCGCCATCGCCCTTGTACGGGCCGGCGCGCAGGCGAAAATGGCGGCGGAGCTTACGGACGAGCTGACCGAGGAGGAGCTCGGCGTTCTGAAATGGGGCAGAAACGCCAAGGTCAACACTCACCCCTCCGGGGCCACAATCGGCGAGTACCACATGGCTACCGGGCTTGAAACCCTTGTCGGCTTCCTCTATCTTGAGGGCGAGGACGGGCGGCTTTGCGAATTGCTTGAAAAAGCCTACTCTATCTTTAACAAGGAGTGATATTCAGTGAACAAGGAAACGGCAATTCACGCCTATAAGGCGAGAAAACACGCGCTCACAGGTATCTACAACGCTCAGTCGGGTCACCCCGGCGGCAGTCTTTCCATCGCGGATATTCTCGCGGTGCTGTATTTTGAGGTAATGAACGTTGACCCCAAGAACCCGAAAATGCCCGACCGCGACCGCTTTGTGCTTTCTAAGGGCCACTGTGCGCCCGCGCTTTACGGCATACTGGCCGAGAGGGGCTTCTTCCCCGCCGAGGACGTGGCCACACTTCGCCGCACCGACAGCTATATGCAGGGCCACCCCGACATGAAGGGTATTCCCGGCATAGATATGTCCACAGGCTCTCTCGGGCAGGGCATAAGCGCCGCGAACGGCATGGCCCTCGCCGGGAAGCTTGCCGGCAAGGATTACCGCGTTTATACCGTTCTCGGCGACGGCGAGCTTGAGGAAGGGCAGGTGTGGGAGGCCGCGATGTTTGCCGCCCACTATAAGCTCGATAACCTCACGGCCTTCATCGACAATAACGGCCTTCAAATCGACGGCAATATAGCAGACGTCATGAACTCCAACCCCATTGATAAAAAATTCGAGGCCTTTAACTGGAACGTCATAACAATCGACGCGCACGATTACGACGCAATTCTTGACGCGGTGAACAGGGCCAAGGCCGCGAAGGGCCGCCCCACCGTGATAATCGCAAAAAGCGTTAAGGGCAAGGGCGTATCGTTCATGGAAAACCAAGCCGCATGGCACGGCGCGGCTCCCAAAAAGGAGCAGTTTGAGCAGGCCATCGCGGAGCTGGACGCGAAAATAGCAGAATTGGAGGCGTGAGAAAATGGCAATAGGCGATAAGAAAGCCACCCGCGAAAGCTACGGCATGGCTCTGGCCGAGTTGGGTGAAAAGTACGATATTCTGGTTATGGACGCGGATCTTTCCAAGTCCACCAAAACCGATACCTTCAAGAAGAAATTCCCCGAAAGGTTCATCAATACCGGTATTGCCGAGGGCAACATGATGGCTACCGCCGCGGGCATAGCGTCCACGGGCAGAGTAGTTTTCGCAAGCTCGTTCGCGATGTTCGCCGCAGGCC
>CANRER010000147.1 GCA_947629615.1 uncultured Clostridia bacterium
TTTCGGCAATCACGTCCCCGCACTTTAGCGAGGCCGCCTCGCCAAGGATTTCCAGCTCCTCGTCCAGCCGCGCGCTTATCGCCTCCTCGACGCCGCGCCCCTCGGCCACGCGGCCGACGTATATGTTTTCGTCCTCCGCCAGCGCGGCGAGGATAAGCTCCGCCAAGCTGTCGGTGGTTTTGTAAAGCTCGTGCAAAAGGCCGCAGTACATTTCCGTCAGCCCGCTTCCGTCCTCCGCGCCCAGCAGCTCGGTCAGCCGCGCCAGCGCGGGGTTTTCGAGCAGGCCGCGGAACACCGTCAGCGAGGTCAGCTTTTTGTGCAGTTCTTCAAATTTTTTCATAATTCATCGCTCCCATTTAAGGCTTACAGATATATTTTACCTCATTTTTCCGCCTTTTTCAAGCCCGAACGCAAAAAAAGATGGCAAACCGTGTCGGTCTGCCACTAAAAAAGGAGGGAAAATGAAAAAAGTTTCGTACTCTCATCGAGCACGCTTATATTATAGCCGCTTTCGCTCCGCAAAACAAGAGGTAACTTATTCAAATTACACAATTTTTTTACTCGCGTTTTGTGCATTTTGCATAAGGCTTTTGCCGCGGGTTGCCGCACCATTCGCATAATGCATGGGCGCGACGGAAAAAGCCTTCCCCCCTCCCCGCAACTGAGCAAAAAAAGATGGCAGACGGTCGGTCTGCCACTAAAAAAGGAGGGAAAATGAAAAAAAGTTTCGTACTCTCATCAAGTACGCTGATATTATACCAAAGCGCGGGCGGCTTTGCAAGCGGATTTTTGTTTAATTTTCATAGAATTATACGCGCTATTTTGTGCATTTTGACGAAAGCGCCGCAAAAAAGTAAAAAAATCCCGCCAAACGCCCGTTATTTTGAAATAATTGACCCTTTTGTAATACTTTTTTAATTATTTGAGTGTATAATAACATACGTATAGATTTATTGTATCGGCTTTTAGAGAAAGGCGGAGGTGCTGCCAATATGGAACCCAACAAAACCGGCGCGGGCGGCGAGAGCAAGCGCGCCCCAAAAAAGAAGAAAAAACGCGGCACGGGGGCTGTTTTGGCCCTTGCCATGCGGAATTTCGTTCTCACAGTTTTTCTGGTGATACTTTTCATCGCCGTTATCGGCGCGGGCATTGTGGCCGGCGCGTTGTTCGGCTACATGGAAACCGTCGAGCCCATCGACGTGGACAATATGCGTCTTAATTTGACGTCCTTCGTCTACGCGACGAACCCCGAGGGCGAAACCGTCGAGGTTCAGCAGCTTTTCGACGACCAGAACAGAATTTGGGTGGATATTGACGATATTCCCGAAAACCTTCAAAACGCCTTCGTCGCCATTGAGGACGAGCGCTTCCGCTCGCACCACGGCTTTGACGTGAAGCGTACCGTCGGGGCCACCTTTACCTACGTCTATAACAAGCTTGCCGGCAACTCCGAGCGCACCTTCGGCGGCAGCACCATAACTCAGCAGCTCATCAAGAACCTCACCGACGAAAAGGACTACGGCGTGGAGCGTAAGATACGCGAGATATACCGCGCCTATAGGCTTGAAAACGAGCTGAGCAAGGACGAAATCCTCGAATATTACCTGAACACCATCTTCCTGAGCGAGCAGTGCTACGGTGTGAGCTCGGCGGCGACTACATACTTCGGTAAGTCCGTCTCCGACTTGACCCTTGCCGAGTGCGCCAGCCTCGCGGGCATAACCCAGTCGCCCACGCGCTATAACCCCTACATCAACCCCAACGACCATAAAACGAGGCAGGAAACCGTTCTCGGCAAAATGCGCGAGCTTGGCATGATAACCCAAGCCCAATACGAGGACGCCGTGGCCGAGGAGCTTGACTTTATGCCCCAGCGCTCCGAGGTCGAGGTGACGTATCAAAGCTATTACGTGGACGCCGCGATAGACCAAGTGCAGGCCGACCTTATGGAAAAATTCGGCTACAGCAAGGAGCGCGCCAGCCGCGTGCTGTTTAACGGCGGCCTTAAGATATACCTCGCGCAGGATATGACCGTGCAGGAAAAGATGGACGCCGTGTACAGCGACCCGTCCGCCTTCCCGCGCGGCAGGGGAGAGGTTCAGCCCGAATCCGCAATGGTTATAATGGACCCCTATACCGGGCAGGTTAAGGCCCTTGTTGGCGGCCGCGGCGATAAAGAGGGCAACCGTATGCTTAACCGCGCCACCCAGTCGCTGCGTCAGCCCGGCTCCACAATAAAGCCCATCGCGGTCTACGGCCCGGCTATGGAGTACGGCCTTATCGACGCGAACACCATCATCAAGGACGCCAAGGTAACCTACGGCAACTGGTCGCCCAATAACGTGGATAACCGCTTCGTGGGTAACATCACCGTCCGCGCCGCGCTGGCCAACTCGCGCAACGTGCCTGCCGTTAAGGTATGCCGCTATTTGGGCGAGGAAAACGTGTTCAAGTACCTTGTCGAGCGTATGCATATTTCCACCCTTGTGGATTTCCGCGAGGACGCGGACGGCGATACCTTCTCGGATAAGGGCCTCGCTTCGCTCGCGCTCGGCGGCCTGACCGACGGCGTAAGCGTGCTTGAGCTCACCGCCGCCTACTGCACCTTCGTCAACGACGGCTATTACAATAAGCCCTTGCTCTACACGCAGGTGCTCGACGCCAACGGCGACGTTGTGCTGGACGGCTCGCCCACGCACGAAATAGCCATGAGCGAGCGCACCGCCTATAATATGATTTCTCTGCTGAAGGACGTCGTAAGCTACGGCAGCGGCACAATGGCGAATTTCCGCGGCATGGAGATAGCCGGCAAAACCGGCACCACCGGCACCAGCGCCAGCCACGACCGCTGGTTCGTCGGCCTCACGCCCTACTACGTCGGCGCGGTTTGGTTCGGCTACGACCAGCCCCGCGACCTGACTGGCTTCTACTCTAACCCCGCCGCCCTCACATGGCGCAAGGTAATGCTTCCCGTTCACGAGGGGCTGGAATATAAGGATTTTGAAAAGCCCTCCTCCGACGAGGTTTCCGTGATGATATGCCGCGAAAGCGGCCAGCGCGCCTGCCCCGACTGCGAACACGTCGTGGGCGAGATGTACGCCCCGAATAAGGCTCCCACAAAGTACTGCGAGCTTCACCCGCTGAAGGTCGGCGCGAAGAGATCCACCCTTTCCGAGGGCAAGGGAGTTTCGTCCTCGTCGTCCTCGTCCAAGAAAAAAACCTCCGGTTCGAGCGGCGGCAGTAAAGACAGCGGCTCCGAAAGTAAGTCCGAAAGCAAATCCGAGAGCAAGTCCGAAAGCAGCTCGTCGGGTACGTCGTCGGGCGGCTCCGGCTCCGAGGCCGAGGGCGATGGCGACGACGAAGGCAGCGGCTCGTCCTCCGGCGACGAAAGCACGGACGGCTCTGGCGGAAGCTCGTCCTCCGGCGGCTCTGGCGGCGAAAGCAGCGGCTCGTCCGGCTCCTCCGGCTCGTCCGGCGGTGAAACCAGCGGTTCGGGAGGCGGCTCGTCGTCGGGCGGCGAAAGCGTATCCGGCGGCGGCTCCGATTCGTCCTCCGGCAGCAGCTCGTCCTCGGGCGGCTCGTCAAGCGGAAGCACGGGCGGCAGCTCCTCCGGCGGCTCATCGAGCGGCGGCAGCGGTTCGGGCGGCACAGGCGGCTCGGGCGGCGGTTCGAGTCGCCGGTCGGGACAGGACTGTACATGAGCGTCCTGCTCCGCCCGCGCTTTTCCGCCGAAAAGTCTCTTTTCATCACGACGGCGGCAGCGGTCGCGGTCGTTGGCGTTGTTGGAGAGGGGCATGATGTTGGATTCGATGCCCAGCTTCTGTTTCAGGTAGCCCAGATACTCGGACGAGCCGAACC
>CANRER010000148.1 GCA_947629615.1 uncultured Clostridia bacterium
CATTAGACGAGCCGTCTGTTTCAAGCACGTCAAATACCGGTTTCATACCGCTCAGGCTGTCCCAAAGCATGAGCTTTGTACTGTATCCGGAATAGATCGGGGCGGGGACGCTGATCTCGACCTTTTGCTCCGATGCGGGCGAGAATATTTTCGCCGAGAGGCCGCAAAGGTCCCCATCGCCGTCAAAGACCGCCAGCGCCGCCGCCAGCTTGTCGGGCCTTTCGGTGTACACCCCGAAGCGGGCGGTGAGGGAGCCGTCCTTGTTGATCATTTCCCGGGAAATACTGTAATTCGGGTCGGTGCTGTCGCTGTAAACCGTGACGGAGGCCTCGGCGGGGTATGCCCTGCCGCAGACCTCGACCTCGCCCGCAACGGTTATATCGCCGTCGCGCGAGGTATCGGCCTCGCCCCATATTGCGGGAAATTGCGCCGAAGCCTCGGCGGACGCGCTTTCAAAAATCACATTCAGCCTCGACGGCAGAGCCGGAGCCTCGCCGGCGTAAACGCGGCCCTTTGGCGGAGCCTCGACCGCCTTGACCGAGGCGGGCTCGGCCTCGCGCAGGGTGAAGCCGTTCACGCACACGTAGTCCGTGTCTTGCAGCCAATAAAGGTTAAAGAAAAAATAGTCCGCGTCCGGCCCTGTAGTTATCATGGCCTCTTTCTTGGCCCAGCCGCCCATCTGCGTCATGTTTTCGCCGTCGTACTGGTCGACGTTCACCCCGCCTTCGCCGCTCCACTTTATTTTTCCGTTCGCGGCGTTTTCGCAGTAGTCGGCGGAATTTATCGCGCCGAAGCGCACCGAGGAATTGGCCACGCTTCCCCACGAGGAAACGAAGTACGAGAAATAGTAGGTTTTATTCGGCTCCACAGGCACGTAGCCGAGCAAAGCCCTGCCGCCGTTCCAGTAGGAGCCATGCGCGTCGGTAATGAATTCGCAGAGAAAGTAGTCGCTGCCGGTGGAGGAGAGCGCCCCGCCGGAGGAATAGTAAAAGGCCTGCCTATCCTTGGCCTCGGCCTCGCTCCCCTTAACGACGCTTTCGAGCGGGGTGAGGTTGGCTCCGGTCTTGGGGTCGGGAATTTTGCCGTCCCACGAGGTTGTGTCGTTCGCGCCGACATACCACCCGGGGGCCTCGCGGCCCTCCGCCCCGCCGAAGCACGGGCTTTCGTAAAGGTTGTCGCCCACCAAAAGGAAGGGCGAGCCGTCGTAGATAAACGCCTCGGCCGAGGGCGCGGGCGCGGCCTCCTCCGCCATGGGCGCAAGCGCCGGCAGGGCAAGGCACAGCGCCAGCAAAGCGCAGACTGTTTTTTCCATTTTCATTCTCCTGTATTACACATATTTTTTATACTCTGTACAAAAATCCGTTCTTAAGATCCTCCGCCGCCATTTCCTTCGCCTTGTAGTGCAGCTTTTTGCCCGAAAGGTTGAGCGGTATTTCGCTGACGAACCTGTAGTAGCGCGGGCGCTTGTAGTTGGCTATCATCGGGCTTTCGCGGCAGTATTCGTCAAGCTCCTCGGGGGAAAGAGTTTCGTCGTTTTTAACGATGTAAGCCGTCACCATTTCGCCCCTCGTCCTGTCGGGCGCGGAGGTGACGATGCAGTCCTTCACCTTGGGGTGGGAGTTAAGAGCCTCCTCCACCTGAACGGGGTAAATGTTCTCGCCGGAGGAGATTATCATGTCGTCCTTGCGGCCCACGATGGTAACATAGCGGTTTTCGTCCCACGTGGCGAGGTCGTTGGTATAGATAAAGCCTTTATGGAACTTGGCCTCGGCCTCGGCATCGTTGGCAAAATAAGCGTAGGGCGACTTGGCGGGCGATTTTATAATAACCTCGCCCACCTCGGCCCCGTCAAGGGCGGCGAGCTCGTCGGGCTCGGCCCTGCGGTCCTCGAACAGGCGCACCACGCGCACCTCGTCGTCCACGCACGAGCCGCCCGCCGTGCCCGCGTTTTCGGGCAGATCGAACGGACGCAGGAAGGTATTCCAGAAGGTTTCGGTCGTGCCGTAGCCGTTGAAGATGTTAGGCGTGAGCGTCTTTTGGTAGCGTATGCAGGCGGCGCGCTCAAGGGAGCTGCCCATAGTGACTATGCCGCGCAGCGAGCCGAGGTCGCGCCCCTCCCTATCCTGCGCGTCGGAAAGAGCCTCAAGCACGGTCGGCACGCCGACGACGAAGGTGAGGCCGTATTTTTCGATGTATTCAAGGCATTTTTCGGCGTTGAAGCGACGCATTATATAGAGCGAAGCCCCGGCGTAAAGCACAGGGCAGGGCCCCGCGCAGTGCAGCCCGCCCCGGTGGAACCACGGAGTGGTGTTCATGGTTCGGTCGGTGTGGTTCATCGGGAAATGTATCATAACGTCGTGGGCGGAAAGCACCTCGTTAATGCTCGTCATAGGCACGCCCTTCTGGCGGCCCGTCGTGCCGGAGGTGTAAAGGCGGGTGGTTTCGTCGTAGATAGAATGTTCGACGTCAGGCTCCTCCGCCGTGCGGCCCGCGACGTAGGCCTCGAACTTGACGGCCCCCTCGGCCTCGCCGTTCACGCATACAAGGCGCTTGGGCTTATGGCTCGCCATCTCGACCGCAAGGCGGATAACGTCGGCCCGCTCGGCCTCGAACATGAAAACCGCGGGGCGGGAATCGTCGATATTCATGGCTATCTCGCCCGCGCTCAGCCTGTAATTCTGCGGGCAGCTCACCGCGCCGAGCTTTTGCGTGGCGACATAGGCGAACACAAAGGCCGGGCAGTTGAGAAGCTGATACATCACCACATCTCCCTTGCCCACGCCGTCCTCGCGGAAGGCCGCGGCGAGGGCGTTCACCTCGCCGTTAAGCGCGGCGTAGCTCCACTCGCGGCCCGATTCGGGGTCGATAACGGCGGGCTTGTCGGCGAAGCGGCGCACGTTGCGCATAAAGCCCTCAATCCAAGTGTATTCGCGCTCGAAAACGCTTTTGAAATCCTCCATTTTATTCTCCTCCGTTTTTTTATAGCGGCAAATATGTATTACTTTTCAAACGCGGCGGCGCAGTCCTTCAGCCGCTCGATAACCTTTATCTGCTGCGGGCAGGCGTTTTCGCACTGGCCGCACTCCACGCAGGCGGAGGCCGAGCTTCCGCCCGATACGGCCTTCGCGTAATCCTCGGCCCCGCCCTCGAGCTGGCCCCAAACGAGCTGACGGTTGCGGGCGGCGAAAATGTCGGGGATAGGTATGCCCATCGGGCAGCCCGCCACGCAGTAGCGGCACGCCGTGCAGGGTATGGACTTCACGCCGTTGATGGCCTCCTGCGCCTCCTTAATGGCGGCCATCTCCGCCGCGTCGAGCGGGCGGAAGTCCTTCATATACGAAAGATTATCCTCCATCTGGGCCATGCTGCTCCTGCCCGAAAGCACGGTTATTATGCCGTCCAGCGAGGCGGCGTAGCGTATCGCCCACGAGGCGAACGAGGCGTAGGGGTTCGCGGCCTTAAATATCCGCTGCACGGCCTCGGGCGGGTTCGCCAGAGCGCCGCCCTTGACGGGCTCCATAACCACGATGGACTTGCCGTGGCGGCGGGCCACCTCGTAATTGGCGCGGGCGGCCACGTCGGGGTTTTCCCAGTCGGCGTAATTAAGCTGAAGCTGAACGAACTCGGCGTCGGGGTGGGCGGTCAGTATCTCGTCCAAAATCTCGGGCGAGGCGTGGAACGAAAAGCCCCAATGCTTTATCAGCCCCTTGGCCTTCTGCTCCTTGACGAAGTCCCAAATTTTATACTCGTCGTA